>JAGAYZ010000046.1 GCA_017940245.1 Muribaculaceae bacterium
CCTCTTCCCATTCCGAACAGAGAAGTTAAGCCTCACCACGCCGATGGTACTGCGAAAGTGGGAGAGTAGGTAACCGCCCCCTACGGAGGGATCCGAGCCGCAAGGCACGGGTCCCTCCTCTTTTTTGTGCGTGACGGGCAAGTGGCCATCAGCATCAACAGGAAATGCTGTCGCCCCGTGGCGCATGCACCTTCTATAAAGAGTTGCAAATCTCATTTCGGGGCCAGTCGCGAAAAGGCTATGAGGATATTGTTAATTGGTGAAAACCGACCGCTTGCATGAATTCACAGTAATAGAGAATCTACCGAAGCAAGTCGGGAGACTTGCAGGCTGAGCCCTTAACACATAGTGCCATTTACTCACGGCAGAGCAGAGAGCGACACTGTGGTGGCAGATGTGACGAGAATGATGAAATGTCCTCTTATGTGTGGCGGATGATGCCGGTGAATGTGCGGCCGCTATTGATGCCTAAGCGCCGTGCCGAGAAATAGCGTTGTGGTTGACAACGTGTGCATGTGCCCATCTGGTAAATATTGCATGCGGGCACTCCGGCAGCTTCGATGTCGAGTGCGCAAGCATGTCGCAGGTCGATGTGCGCTTTTCCGGTAGTGGCGTTTCGACGCATGATACTGTCTATGTCGTGTTTTTTCTGCCAGAACGCATCCACTACCTCATCGCCTACCTCAAAGCAATCCTGGCAGATGCTGGCACCCATCGTAGCCATAATGTGTGCGGGCGCGGCTCCCATTCGGGTCATGGCTTGTACTGTTTTGCTGGCGATGCGTGCTGCTGCTCCTTTCCATCCGGCATGTGCGGCGGCCATGATGTCAGTGACGGGGTCGGCCATGATGATGTTCACACAGTCGGCCGTGTTTATGCCGATGCACACACCGGTCATGGCCGTGATAATGGCATCGGTTCCATCCAATATTTGCTCTTGTTTGTCGTAATCGGCGTTGAAGTAGTTCTGGTCGATGGTGGCAATGCTGGTGCCGTGCACCTGCCGCGGCATGATGAGGTGGTCCATGTCGATACCCAGCGTGACGCATAGCTCGATGCGCGCGTTGAGCACACGCAGCGCATCATCGCCTGTGTAGTCACATAGGTTGTATTCCGAATAGGGGTTGCGCTGATTGACTTTACCCCTTGTGACTTGGAATGCGTCGAAGCCGTCCAGTGGCTTGCTCCATGTGAGTCGTTCAAGTTCCATCATGCGTCATCGGGGTCGCTGACCACCTGGAAATCTTTGTTTTCGTCTTCAAAGTCGCTTTCCCAGTATTCTTCGTTCCAATTGGGTGCATCGCCCGAGCCCACCATTTTGCCTCCGGCATCGGGGGCGATTTCATCCTCATCTTCGTCGGCCGCGCTGAAGATGAAATCGTCTTCGTCTTTCTCGCGATGTCGCTCGTCGAGGTCGTGCTGCGCAGCGCTTTCAGGAATGCGGTTGCGCTCATCGTTGATGGTGCGCCACAGCAGGTCTTTGAGTTCGGTGAGTCCCTGCTGAGCCACGCTGGAGATGAACACGGTGTCGATGCCGTCGGGCAATTCGGCGCGCATCTGGTCGATGAGCTCATCGTCGAGCATGTCGCACTTAGTGATGGCCAGCACGCGGGGTTTCTCCACCAAGTCGGGATTGAACGTTTCCAATTCGTGACACAGGATGTCATATTCCCGGCGAATGTCGTCGCTGTCGGCCGGAATCATGAACAGGAGCACGGCGTTGCGCTCGATGTGCCGCAAGAAACGCAGTCCTAGCCCCTTTCCCTCGCTGGCTCCCTCAATGATGCCGGGAATGTCGGCCATGACAAAAGATTGTTGTCCACGGTAGGTGACAATGCCCAGGTTAGGTTCCAATGTGGTGAAGGGGTAGTTTGCAATTTTGGGTTTTGCTGCCGAGATGACCGAGAGCAGCGTAGATTTGCCGGCGTTGGGGAATCCCACGAGTCCCACGTCGGCGAGCAGTTTGAGTTCCATGATAACGGCTTTCTCCACTCCTTTTTCTCCAGGTTGTGCAAACCGTGGTGTCTGTCTTGTGGCAGTCTTGAAGTGCTGGTTGCCTAATCCGCCTCGTCCACCTTTGAGCAGTCTCACCACTTGGTCGTGGCGTGTGACATCGCACAAAAACTGGCCCGTTTCGGCGTCGTAGACGGCGGTTCCGCAAGGCACTTCAATGGTGCGGTCTTCGCCCTGCCTGCCTGTCATCTGGTTCTCACCTCCGGCTTGTCCGTCGGTGGCGAAAATGTGCCGGGTGTATTTTAGATGAATCAGCGTCCACAGGTTGCGGTTGCCCTTGAGAAAGATGTGTCCGCCGCGTCCGCCGTCGCCACCATCGGGTCCACCCTTGGGGACGTATTTTGCGCGATGCAGGTGTGCCGAGCCATTTCCACCCTTGCCACTGCGGCACAAGATTTTCACATAGTCAATAAAGTTGGATTCTGCCATAATGCACAGCGTTGAGTTGATTTATCTGTGCAAAGTTAGCAAAAGTTTGATGAAACTTCACTAACTTTGCACCAATAAATCGAATTAAGCAAAGCATGAGACGCATTTTACTCACATTGTTGCTGGCCACGGCAGTACTGGCCGGCATTGCCGGTGTGAAGGAAGACTTCCGCAAGAACGTGCTCACCAGTGCCGGAAATTATCAGGCTTATCCCGACGCAGACTTGCCGCCGCTCACCCCTTCACCAGCGGGTTATGAACCGTTTTTCATCAATCATTATGGCCGCCATGGCAGCCGATGGCTTATCGGCAAGCGACTTTACAATTTCCCCGTTGAGCAACTGGAGTTGGGCGAAAAAGCTGGCAAACTTACTCGCCGGGGTGCCGAGGTGCTGGCCATCTTGCGTGATTTGCGCGACAGTGCTCAGGGTCGTGACGGCGAGCTGAGCGACATCGGTGCCGAGCAGCACCAGGGCATCGCTCGGCGCATGGTGGAGAATTTTCCGCAGGTGTGGAAAGGAGCACCCATCGTGCGCGCGCGTTCCACCACAGTGAGGCGCTGTATCCTCTCGATGCAGAACGAGGTGGACGTGCTCAAGAGCCTGAATCCCGACATGCAGATATATACCGATGCCAGCAAGGCCGAAATGTTCTACATGAACTATTCCGACCCTGTGGTGAAACCGCTGCGCGAGAGTGCCTACCACCATTTCGAGGAATTTAAGGAGCGCCACGTGAAGGCTCAGCGTTTCCTCAAGAAACTGTTTAACGATGTAAAGTGGGCCGAGCATAATATCGAGGGCACCGACCTGATGATCACCCTCTTTGATGTGGTGGGCAACATGCAGAGTCATCACCAATGGGAGAACGTGAACTTGTATGACTTATACAGCCAAGACGACGTCTACCAGTTGTGGCGATATAACAATGTGCGCTGGTACATTTTCTCGGGCGAAACCCCACTCACGCAGTGCCGTGTAGACTTTATCGAGGCCAACCTGCTGCGCAGTTTCATCGAGGATGCCGACCGCGCCATCGCCCATGGTGGCAACTCGGCCAGCTTGCGCTTCGGTCACGAGAGCGTGGTGCTGCCGCTGGTGTGCTTGATGGGCATCAATGGTGCCGACTACCAGACGACCGACCTGGAGACTTTAGATCGCTACTGGCAGAGCTATAAAATTTTCCCCATGGCATGTAACGTGCAGATGGTGTATTACCGCAGTGCGGCCGGTGGCGACATTCTGGTGAAAGTATTGCTCAATGAGCGCGAAGCCACTCTGCCGGTAAAGACCGACATGGCTCCCTATTATCGCTGGAAAGACGTGCGCGATTACTACATGGACAAACTCTCTCGTGAACCCTTTATCCAACCCATCATCCAATGAAAAAGACCATTTTCACTCTCATATTCGGCCTGCTGTCGGTCATGCTGATGGCGCAGGGCGCTCCTGCTCAAGAGGAAGTAACCAGCAACTATCACCGCAGTGGCAGTAACCACTATGCCTACCCCATACCGGCCGACATGGCCGCGCCAGCACTTAGTGCCGCGCCGGCAGGCTATGAACCATTCTACATGTCGCATTACGGCCGTCACGGCAGCCGGTGGCTCACCAACGAGTCCTCCTACAGTCGCCCGGTGCGTGCGCTGGAGCGTGCCGACAGTGCCGGCGTGCTCACCGTGCAGGGCCAGCGCTTGCTGCGCGACCTGCGACAGGTGCGTGATGCCGCCTGGCAACGCGAGGGCGAGTTGAGCGACGTGGGAGCGCATCAGCACCAAGCCATTGCAGGCCGCATGGTAGACAATTTTCCATCCATCTTTGTAGACGGTGCAGTGATCGACGCTCGCAGCACCATCATCATTCGCTGCATCCTGTCGATGCAAAACGAAACCATGACCCTGCGTGCCCGCAATCCACGCATGGTGATCACCACCGATGCCAGTGTTCACGATATGCCCTACATGGGGTGGGGTTACGGCGAGGACACACTGGCCGTCCACATCCGCAAAGAGATGGATGTGATCACCGATAGCATCTACGCGGCCAACGTGCGTCCGGAGCGTTTCCTGCAGAGCCTGTTTACCGATTCGGCCTATGTGGCCGACCGTGTAGACGGCCAGCGGCTGATGCGCGATGTGTTTGACATTGCCGGCAGCCTGCAGAACCATTACCAGTTGGACTACATGAATCTGTTCTACCTGTTCACCAACGACGAGATATTCGACTTGTGGCGGCTGAAAAACATTTACTGGTACACTCACTGGGCCAATGCGCCGCTCAATGGCAACCGCATGCCATTTGTTGAGCGTGCGTTGCTGCGCGACATGATAGCCAGGGCCGACACCGCCATTGCGCATGGTCAGCCGGGTGCCAACCTGCGCTTTGGCCACGAGACATGCCTGCTGCCGCTGGCGTGCCTCATGGAACTGGACAATGTGAACTACTCGACCGACGACCTCGACAACTTGCACCTCTACTGGCAGGACTACAAAATTTTCCCCATGGCCTGCAACATCCAGATGGTGTTCTATCGCCCGGTGGCCGGTGACGGCGACATTCTAGTGAAGGTGTTGCTCAACGAGCATGAGGCCACTTTGCCTGTGAGCACCAGCGGCCCTTATGCCCGCTGGAACGATCTTAAGGCCTATTACGAGACGAAGTTGGCAGTGCCTACGCGCTGGGCCGACTAATGCTATAGGCCTATTAAGAAATAGCGCAACGAGAGGGTGTGTCATAAATGCGGCGGTTGATGCAGCATTAGACCAACATATAAAATTATTAACAGACTTGAAATATGGTGATAGATAAGACGAGTTCCACTGCAAGCTATTGTTTTTTTAACTACATGCAATTGTTTGTTATGCAAAAATGTGTATATTTGCACATTAAATTGATAAGATCCACTATATGATTGAGATATACAAAACCATTGACCAAGTTGACCCAGCGACGTTTTATGGCTTCAATAACAGTAATGTCTCTACAGGTCAACTGACAAACCAGCCACAAAGATGAAAGTAAAGTTGACGTGGCGGCTAGTGGCGGCGCTGCTAGTGGGTTTGGTGGGATACTATATTGTGTTCCAAGCGTTCTATAATCAGATCGCTTTCAAAACTGTGTTTCCTTATGACGATTTTGCCGACATGATGGTTGGGGTATTCTACAATTTCACTCCCACCTTCCTGCAGTCGGTGTTTATCACTGCTGTCATCTTTCGTCCCACCAAGATACAGCACATAGGACTAAAGATTGCTATCGACGCTCTACTGGTAATTGTCATGCTCATCATTTTCAATTTCGTCTATACGCATCTGATGAATGCCCATGTCGACTGGGGCGGCAGTGCTTTTAATGCCATCTTTGTGTTTCTTGGTGTTGAGACCACGTTCTATGTGCTCAATTTCAAAAGCAGTATGCGTGAGGCTGAGGCTCAAAAGCAGTTGGCATTGCAATATCGCTATGACGCGCTCAAGGCACAAGTCAATCCACACTTCCTGTTCAACTCGCTCAACATCCTCTACTCACTCATCGACATTGACCAGCAGAAGAGCCGTGAGTTTGTTATGTCGCTCTCGCAGATGTATCGCTACATCATGTCGCAACAGAACCGTGACACCGTGCCGCTGCGCGACGAGATGGGCTTCCTGCACAACTATGTCGACATCTTGATGAAACGCTACCGCGACCAGCTGACCGTGGACATCAGTGGCGAAGACTGCATAGCTGGGCAACAGTTGGTACCTTACACCCTGCAACTGCTCATTGAGAATGTGACCAAGCACAACATCATCTCTACACGCCACCCAATGACCGTTAGTATCACCATCGGCGCTGATGGCGTGACTGTGAGCAACCCCATCCAGCCCAAGGCAAGCGAGAGTCCATCGCATGTAGGGCTCCGCTACCTCACCGAGTTGTATCAGGCTCATGGCAAAGAGTTTGCAGTAAGCAACGATGGGGCAACTTTCACCGCTATAGTACCATTCCTCTAATTATTTCTCTTATATGAATACAGTAAAAACGTGACAAGCCTCATATACAACCTAACGAACTAACGACAAATAACTACCAGCTAATAGCGCGATCTAAATTTTATTATTTGACAGTGAACTACATCATCATTGAAAACGAGGCATTCGCCCTCGAAAACCTAAAGCAGACTGTGGCGCGATTGCGTACCGGCTACAACTTGACGTTCACAGCCGAGAGCATAGAGGATGCGGTTGAGTATCTGCGCATGCACCCAAACATCGACCTTATCTTCATGGACATCGAACTGGTGGATGGCAACTGTTTTGAGATTTTCCGACAAGTCAAGGTCGAAACACCTGTTATCTTCACCACCGCCTATGATGACTTTGCCATCCAAGCCTTTCAGGTCAACAGCATTGACTACCTTCTTAAGCCAATCGGAGATGAGGCTCTTGGCGCAGCCCTCGACAAGTTGGAACGCCTCACCAGCAAGCAAACCGCCGCCCCCGACTACACCACACTACTGCGCCAGATGCTGCAACCAGCCAACCGCCAACGCATTTTGCTCAGCAGCGGTGACAACTACAGTTATGCGATGATTGACGATGTGGCATACTTCCTCAGTGAGGACAAATATGTCTATGCCTATTTGCGCTCGGGCCAGCGTCGCATGACCGAGTTCCGCAATTTGGCCGAGGTCGAAAATATCCTCGATTCCTCTCATTTCTTTTTGGTGGCACGCAACATCATCGCTAGCATTGAGTCTATTGGCAAGGTGAGCAAGTACTTCAATGGTCGCCTCAAGGTTGAGGTCCAAGCAGGTACCAACCGTCAAGAAGCCGTGGTAAGTGCCGCCCGCCGCCAGCCCTTCCTCGACTGGCTGGGAGGCAAATAAGCCTCACAAAATTCATTCCAAGAATAACACAATTCGTTCCGCCGATTCCACAATTGGCGGAACAAAGCCTTGCATGCCAGGCTGAGCAACCATAATTTAGTGGCCGAAATCCAAAGCATGACATGAAAGATAGCAACCACATAGACCCGCAAACTCCCACGCACGTCTTCCTCATCGAGGACGAGTACTACGCTGCAGTTGAACTCAAACACGCATTGAGCCAATTGCGCCCCGACTACGTACTCGTAGGACAAGCCGAGGATGTGGAAGGAGCCATTGACTTCCTTTCGGGTAACCATGTTGACCTGATTATAGCAGACATCAGTCTGAGCGACGGCTATAGTTTTGAGGCATTAGACCAACTGCACCTCACCAATGTGCCCATCATCTTCACCACTGCCTACGCCCAGTATCGCGAGTGTGCCGCCAGTTATAGCATGGTCGACTTCCTGCTCAAACCCATCGATCATGTTTCTCTTCAACAAGCCCTAGACAAATTTGAAATCAAACTAAATAATACTAATGTTTAATATCAAAAAACCAACAATTATGACAAAGACAGTACTAAACCGACTCGTCGTGCTTGTAAGCGTCATGGTGCTGGGACTGGCTAGTAAGGCCCAAACCGCCCAGTTTCTGATTGTTACACAGCAAGACGACACTCAAGCTGGATTTGCTCTATCTGAGCAACCAGTTGTAAATTGTACCGATGGCATGCTTAAAGTGACAAGCCCTTCTCAAACACTTGAGGTGGAGCTCAATAATGTAAAGAACTATGCTTTTGCCGAGACTTTTCAACCTACAGCTATTGACCAAATCAAAGAGGACGTTAAACCTGTAATAAGAACAGGAATGGCACAATTTGAAAATCTGAAACCGGGAACTAATATCAACATTTACACCATTGATGGCCGTGCAGCAGGCAAAGCAGTTGCAAACAATAACGGCTCTGTAAATATTGATCTTACAACACTCGGAGCAGGAATCTTCATTTTGGTTACACCTACTGCCAGTTACAAAATTTATAATCAATAATCATAAAATAAAGAAACAATGAAAAAGATATTTCTTGTGCTGATGGCCATCGCAGGCCTCGCCACCTGTGCCTGGGCACAGACCACCTATAACATGAACGTCCGCCTCAACGACGGCACCGTAGTAACCTATGCCGCCGATGATGTGGCCGAAGTAACCTTCGAAGAAGCTGAGCAGCCTTTCAACATCCTCACCGAGGAATTTATCCCCGATGCAGTCTTGCGCGACTACATCAAAACCAATATCGCCAATGGCGAAGACGTTTACACTAACGTACAAGCCGCTGCCTATAACGGTGCTATCAACATCAATCAACTGCGGGTGTTTGACTTCAAGGGCCTGGAGTTTTTCACCAACCTGCAAGAACTCTACTGCTCGGGACTCAACATCCAGGCCATCGACATCAGTGCATTAAAGAACCTGCGAGTCTTTGATGCCTCGAGTTGTCAGTTCCTCACTTCACTCACAACAGGTGAAATGGAGAAGATGGAAGATTTCAACATATCTCGATGCCCCAAGTTGACTGGATATGACTTAAATCAACTTCCCTCGTCACTGAAGTCGCTTAAAGTTATTTCGTTGAAATATGCTTCTATCCCATTTGATTTATTCCCTAACCTTGAAACCCTGGAAGCCGATATGAACTTGTTGACCGAACTTGATTTACAAGGCAACACAACCATAAAGAGAATCTCACTCAGTGGCAATGCACTGACCTCGGTCAATTTAAATGGCTGTGAAAATCTGGAATATTTAGTATTAAGTTATAACACCAACCTAGCATCGCTCGACATCACAGGCTGCAATAGCATTGAGCGCCTTTATGTTCAAAACACCAAACTCACCGATCTTGACCTTGCTCCCATAGCAAGCACGCTCCACGAACTGAATGTGTCATCTAATGGCATGACCAGCCTCGATGTGAGCCAATGCACCGAACTCACCTACCTCGAGTGTCAGAGCAACAATCTGACGCAAGCTATGGACTTCAGCAACAATACCAAGTTGACCGACCTGCGCATCGAAAGCAATCAAGTTCCATCGGTAAACCTGAAGAACTGCAACCAACTGCAAACACTCAACTGCTATAGCAACGAGGCGCTCACATCGCTCATTTTGCCTGATGACCAGAGCCATATCACCTTGCTCAACGCCTTCTCAATTCCCAATGTGACCGAACTCAATATCGGCAACATGACTGCTGTTGAATGGTTCAGCGTTTACGTGACTGGTCTTACTCGCATAGACATCAGCAACGTCAACCAAAATGCTAAAGGAATTTATCTCTACTATAATGACAATCTGCGTCAAATCAAGGTCTGGAGTGACTTTGACATGAATAATCCTCCCGCTAATGTCTTTAAGGATGACACCGCCGAGTTCGTTTACGAGTTCACCGAGGAATAAATAAATCATCTCCCTAAAATGATAATTGAGGGTGTGTCATAAATGACACACCCTCTCGCTTGTGGCTGTGTGGATGAGTTCTTAGCCTTTGAGGGCTTCCATGATGCGAGCCTCGATTTCCTCGGCCAGTTCGGGATTGTCGGCCACCATCTGCTTGGCGGCGTCGCGGCCTTGCCCCAGCTTGGTGCCTTCGTAGGAGAACCATGAGCCGCTCTTCTTGACGATACCGTATTCCACGCCTAGGTCGATGAGCTCGCCGTTGCGGCTGATGCCCTCGCCGAAGGTGATTTCAAACTCGGCCTTGCGGAATGGAGGAGCCACCTTGTTCTTGACCACTTTCACGCGAGTGCTGTTGCCCAGCACTTTCTCGCCATCTTTGATTTGGCCTAGGCGGCGGATGTCGATGCGCACGCTAGAGTAGAACTTGAGCGCGTTGCCACCGGTGGTGGTCTCGGGGTTGCCAAACATCACTCCAATCTTCTCGCGCAACTGGTTGATGAAGATGCAGCAAGTGTTGGTCTTGCTGATGGTGGCGGTGAGCTTGCGCAGAGCCTGCGACATGAGTCGTGCCTGCAGACCCACCTTGTTCTCGCCCATGTCGCCTTCGATTTCGGCCTTGGGAGTGAGTGCCGCCACACTGTCGATGACGATGAGGTCGATGGCCGATGAACGGATGAGCTGGTCGGCAATTTCCAGGGCCTGCTCGCCGTTGTCGGGTTGTGAAATCCACAAGTTGTTCACGTCCACGCCCAGGGCTTCGGCATAGAAGCGGTCGAAAGCGTGCTCGGCGTCGATGATGGCAGCAATGCCGCCTTGTTTCTGCACCTCGGCAATGGCGTGGATGGCCAGTGTGGTTTTACCACTGGACTCCGGGCCAAAGATCTCGATGATGCGTCCGCGTGGATATCCTCCCACGCCCAGGGCAGCATTCAGCCCGATGGATCCGGTAGGAATCACGTCCACGTTTTCGATGTTCTCATCGCCCAGTTTCATGATGGAGCCACGGCCGAACGACTTGTCGATTTTGTCCATGGCAATCTGCAGCGCCTTGAGTTTCTCGGCCGACACTTGCGGGCGAGCAGGCTGCTGAGCCTCGTTGGTGATGTTGTTTTCTTCCATTTTATTATGCTTTTTATTTGTTATTGTTATCGGTTTGGAGCAAGTCTAGGATTTGGCGGGCGTGATCCTTGGTGTTCACTTTTTCAATCACATGCGTGACGCGACCCTGCTCGTCGATGATGAAGGTGGTGCGCACGGTGCCCATGTAGGTGCGTCCGGCCATTTTCTTCTCTCGCCACACCCCGAAGGCTTCCTGCAGTGTGTGCTCGGTGTCGGCGATGAGCGGGAAGGGCAGGCTGTGCTTTTGTGCAAACTTCACGTGCGAAGCAGCCGAGTCCTTGCTCACGCCCAGCAGGGCGAAGCCGGCGCGTTTCAGTTCGCTGTAGCCTCCGGCCAGGCTGCATGCCTCGGCCGTGCAGCCGCTGGTGTTGTCCTTGGGGTAGAAATAGATGATGAGCTTGCGGCCGGCATAGTCGCTGGCCTGGTGCAATCGTCCTTCCTGGTCGGTGCCCAGGATGGTGGGTATGGTATCGCCTGGTTTCATAATGCTGATGAATTTAAGTTTCTACAAAATTACTAATATTCACGATAAGTGCAAAATTAATTAGAGCATTTCCTGTGTGGACTAACTTTCACGCTGCAAAGTTACAATGGCTGAGTGCTAATAATAGGCACATATAGGTTAAAATAATAAAACAGTTGAACTTTTATGAATTAAATAGCCCTTCAAAAATCGTAAAAAATGCGATTGTAATCGTAAATTTACTGGTTATTAAAGTCGCGTTGATGCCAAGAGGGCTATTAGTTACAGCTCAAAGCGTCATTTTATGCTGAATCAACACAAAGTCAGGGGGAGGTGTCCCCATGAGCTGTTTAGTGCTGCAGTGGTAAATGTAACGTTCTCAAAGTTTTACCACAAGGGCACATCTTCGAAGTGCCGCATACTATACGGTAGCCTTTCACACAGTGCCGCCCGCAGCTCCGCAGTGAACGGCACAATGTGTTAAGCACACCAGCAAGACTCCGGCTTGCATTCATGGCCAAGCCCTTTACAAGGAATTTGCAATTATTCAATTTGAAATCAACTTGTTACAGCGGTGTTGAAAACTTTTATCGGACATCAATAATTAACTATGTCGGAGATATAAATAAAATGCCGTGACAAAAGAACCGTCCCTCTGTCACGTAAATAAAATGCCGTGACAAAAGAACCGTCCCTCTGTCACGCGTTTTTGAGGTTATGGGCAAGTGTTAATGGCGAAAAAACCGGGGCGGCCTCGCGTTGAGGTCGCCCCAGTTATGCTAGTGTTTACAATCCGTGCGGCAAGCTGCCACGCGGAATGTGAGGTTACTTGTTCAGATATTTGAAATACTCGTCGTCGGTTGCAGTGTCCCACCACACGGGGATAGTCCACATGTCGTCGTCGTTGAAGAACGGAGTGATTTTTCTCAACTCAGTGGCATTGTAGTTGTATTCGTGCGAGCACTGCTTGATGCGGCGCCAGTCTTTGCCCTGAGGAATAGCCTTGAGTGAACCAGCGTTCTGATAGTACTCATACGGGAGTTGCCATCCCATGTAGTCTTTGTAGTCGTGACGGCGCATGTCGTTCCAGTTCTGCGTGCTGTAGAGCATGGAGACGAATTTCTGGGTCATGATTTTCTCCATGGTGATGTCGGCTGCAGTGCCGATGGCATTGTTCATGAAGTTATCAATCTTTTCCTGATCCATTTGTCCGAACGACGGGCAAGTGTCGTAGTCACCACCGGTCCAGATGGTGAGCATCTTGTTGATTTCGTCGATGTTGGACTTAATACCTTTCTTGTAGGCCTCGAAAGCACCGGCCTTGTCGCCCTTGCGGAAGAGCACCTCGGCCTTGATGAAGCAAGCCTCGGTGTAGGTAGCCCACAGATAGGGCGAGTTGGGACGAACGTAAACCATACCGCTCGAAGGATACCAACCTTTGATGGGACCATACATGACGTTAGCATTGCCGTAAACGCCCATTGAGCCTGCGTAAAGACCCACGTAAACCGAGTCGGCAGCGCGCTTGTCATTGCTGGGTTGCCAACCGCTGTTGTCGTCCTTGCGTGAAATGAACACGGCCAGGTTATTAGCCGGATTCATGCGCACATCGCTGTTCAGGTCCACGCCCTTACCGCGCAACCACACCTTCTCGCCATCAACATTGTACTGGCGCCAGGGCATGAGCTTGTCGCAACGGGGATCTTCAATACCCTTGCCGTCGAAGTCGGTGAGCAGGTCTTCAATCCACTTAGTGGGCATTTCCATATGGCGGTTGGAGTTGTATGTCTGATTCCACAGGAAGTTGGTCCTCATGGGGTCGGTAGAAATGAAGTCGGACGAAGACTCCTTGATATCCTGATGCTGGATGTAGGTATCGTCGTCGATGCTCTGCTGCGCTTTTTCAAGGCAAGCGAGGATTTCGGCTTCGTCATACTTACCGTCCTTGTAACTGCCGGGGCCTTTTTTCGACAACTGGTTGATGGTGCGTGCTTTGAGCAGGTAGGCCATCTTGACCCATTTGTCAATGCTGCCACCGTTCCAGCTGTCACCTTCGCTCAGAGCGGGGCAATTTACTTCTTGAGTCTTGCCGAAGTTCTCAATAGCCTCATCGATGTCGGCCAAGCAACCCAGATAGATGGTTCGGCCATCATCGTAGTAGGGGTGTGCGCTTGTTGTAATAGCATCGTTATAGGGCATCTCACCATACATGTCGACCATCAGCAAGAATCCGTAGGCCTTCAGAAGTTTGATGGCTGCGGCATAATGCCATGCACCGGTTTCAACAGCCTTGGCATAACCATCTCTAATGGCTGGGCCAGAGCCCACGAAGAACTGCTGGTAGCAAGTGGTGCTCAGCGATGAAGTGGGCTCCCATTGTGAGGAGCACCCATCACGGCGCACGCGAGAAGCATCGGTCATGGCCAGGCAAATGGCCTGCGAGCGGAAGGCATGTGCACCCATGGCATAGCCTAGGTGATACTGAATCCATGGCAGCTCGGTTGCCACCGAGACGGTGGTCAGAGCAGGATTGTCGGGGTCGTCATTGACGTCCAGCCAGTCGTTGCACGAAACCAGCGTCAATGTGGACACCGCTGCAAGCCCCAATATAAATGATTTGAATAATTTCATAATATACTCGTTTTAATTAATTGGACACTTAAATGATTAGAACGTCAGGTTAACACCGATAGCGAAGCTTCCTGTAGCCGGAACGCAGCAATAATCAATACCAGTAGCACCAGAGCTGGTTACACCCGATCCTGCGGCCGATGATTCGGGATCGCCGCGATAGTTGGTGAACAGCAGCAGGTTGTTGGCCGTGGCATTGATAGAAGCGCGCTTGAACACCTTGCTGCGCTCGAGCAGCGACTTGGGCAGTTCATAAGTGAGCGAGATGGTGCGCAGACGCAGACTATTGACCTTAGTAATAAAGTTGCATTTCTCTCGGATATAGTAATCGCGATAGTAGCGCTGAATCATTTCGCTGCCAGATACTTTGGCACCATTCAGGTCGTAGGTTCCACCGGCTTCGAAAGTGAAGGTCTTATCCACATAGTTGCCATTCTCTTGAACGACACCAGTGATTTCAAGTTTGTCGCGGTTAGCGGTCAGGTCGCTCAAACCATTACTTATGAGATAATAATCGGTGCCATTGAACACGTCTCCACCCACGCGGAACTCCCATGCCATGTTAAATGTCCAGTTCTTCCAGGTGAGCGTGTTGTTGAAACCGCCTTGGAATTTAGGCTCGCGGTTACCGACGAGAACACGAGTGTTGGCATCATAGGTGGGCATACCATACTGGTCAAGGATAACCTTGCCATCGTGATATTTGTAACGATATCCAGAGATACCCATAAACGGGCCATTGTTGAACGAGCCAGCTTGTGCGCCTTCGAATTGCACGTCGGTGATGTAGAGCACGTCGGTACCGACAGGCAGGTTCTTGACCGTGCCACGGTTACCGTAGATGTTCAGGCTGGTTTCCCAAGTGAAGTCTCTTGTCTGCACGGGGGTGCCACCGATGGTGAGTTCCATACCCTTGTTGTAGACGTTACCGATGTTCTGCGAGCAGAAAATGTAGCCGGTGGATTGAGGTCCGCGCGGCGAAATGATCTGGTCAAGCGAGTTGTTGGTGTAGTAAGCGTAGTCAAGTTTCAAGCGGTTCTGGAAGAAGCGAAGTTCAAGACCGATTTCGGTCGATTCGGTCATCTCAGGCTTCAGGATGGGGTTACCGCGAGTCCAGTCGGTACCATAAGCGCTGAAGTCGCCCAGCATGGAAGCGGGAGCGTTCAGATAAGTGGTGGTTGCATAGGGAGAAGCATCTTTACCAACTTTAGCCCAGCTGGCGCGTACCTTACCATAGGTGAGCCACTCGGGACGGCTCTCACCCATCAGCTCGGTGAAGGCAATGGCTCCGCTCACGCTGGGGTAGAAGTAGCTGCGCTCATTTTTGGGCAGGGTAGAAGACCAGTCGTTACGGCCGGTAACAGTCAGGAAGATGGCATTGCGCCAGTCGGCACGGAACTCGCCATAAACACCTACAAGGCGATGGCGGCTGGTGCGAGAGCGGAAGTACTTGCTTTCTTCGCTGATGTTGCTAAACGAGTAGAATCCGGGGATGATGAAGTCCCAACCATAGCGGTAGTTGCCGATGGTCTTGGTGTTGTCGGTAGCGGTACCCAGCAGCAGGTTGAAGTTGAAGTCACCAAACTGCTTGTTGAAGTTGGTCATCAAGTTGGTCGACAGGTAGCGGAAGCGCATGGAGTTCTCACTCATCATACCATTCTGCCACAATTCTTTTACAGCGGCATTTTCTTTAATGCGGTTGCTGTTCTCGGTCGTGTAAGAGTCCACACCCATGCGGAAGCTCACCCACCACCAGTCGGTGAGGTCGGCCTTGATGTTGAAGCTGCCGGTGAAGCGCTCGGTGTTGTCCTTGAGCTTGTAGTTGTCGAGCATCCAGTAGGGATTTTCCACATCACCACTACGTGATTGATAGTTCTCAAACATGCGATAGGGCGATCCGTCTTCGTTCAGGTAATGTGTCATGTCCTCGCTGCGAGGCCAGCCATAGACGGCCACCATAGAACCTGTACCACCTGAGTTATAAAGACCGGCACTGGTCAGCGTCTTGTTGGTGCGAGCCTGGCTGTAGGCGGTGTTGGCCGAGAAGGTGAAGATTTTATATCTCTGCTCACCGTTGAAACGGAATGTGGCCTTTTTGAAGCCTGTAGTGGGAATCACACCCTTCTGGTCGAAGAATGAACCACTCAGGTAGAAGTTGCCGTTCTTGTTACCGCCGCTCACGCTCAGGTTGGTGTCCCAAGCGCCGCCTTGCTGGAAGAAGTTGCCGATGTTGTCGTAGGCCACTTCGCCGGGACCATAAGGCAGACCCCAAGAATTGGTCGTGTATTCATCGAGCAGCGGCTGGCCGTTGGCATCCAGTCCGTTGTAAGAACCGCGTTTGTATTTGTCTTGAGTCTTGGGCAGTGACTTCACCCACGAGGTGATGTACTTGGCGTTCAAGTTCACTTCCACGCGTCCTTCTTTTCCTTTCTTGGTGGTGATGAGGATAACGCCACTAGCGGCACGCGAGCCGTAGAGTGCCGATGCTGCGGGGCCTTTCAGCACACTCATGCTCTCGATGTCCTCGGGGTTGATATCCATCACACGGTTGGAGTTGGTGGTGGCACTGCGGGTCATACCGTCGTAGCCCGAATTGCCGATTGACGATGTGGAGTTGTCGTAGATAACTCCGTCGACCACGAACAGAGGTTGGTTGTCGCGGCTTTCGTCGATAGAAGTACCGCCACGTAGCACGATGTGCGAACCTGCACCGGCGGCACCGCTGGTTTGGGTGACGGTCACACCGGCGATTTTACCGGCTAGCGAGTTGATGGCATTGGTGTTTTTGTTGCGCATCAGTTCTTCGGCCTTGAGGTCGTCGACCGCATAACCTAGCGACTTGCGGTCTTTCTTGATACCGAGAGCGGTGACCACCACTTCGTCGAGGGTGTTGCCGGCTTCACTCATGGTCACGTCCATGCTAGCACCGCTCACTTTCACTTCCATGGGCTTGGAGCCGATGTAGGAAATCACCAGCGTGCTGCCGGGGTTGGCGGCAATGCTGTAACGGCCGTCAACGTCGGTAGCCGTGCCACGGTTAGTGCCTTTCACCATCACGGTGGCGCCAATCAGTGGCTCGCCTTTGGCGTCGCGCACGACGCCAGTCACTTTGTTGTTCTGCGCCACAGCCGTGAAACCCGTGGTGGATTGACTGGGAGTCATTCCAGCAGGAAGTCCACAAGCAATTGCGAGCGCGGCCAACAATACACATTGTTTTTTCATACGCACTTAAATTTTTGTGAATAATTTAATATATTAAATTAGGTTTAAACCATAACGCCGTTTATGTTAAATAGAAAGGAAACACAAGTCCAAGCTATTTACAAATGCAAATTTGATAATTTTTTTCAAATTGAGCAAATTTTTTCAATTATTTTTTTATGAATTAGCGCATTAATTTCCGATTTGTTGCTTTTGCTGCTCCATAACGCCGTTTATGTTAAATAGAAAGTTGGAAAAATATTGAAAATTAGTTAAATTGGAGTTTGAGTCTCTAAAAAATAATTGGTTTCCCAGTAAGTGGCCATGTTTCTGCAGTTGAATGGTAAGGCAAATAAAAAAATCTGTCTAAAATATTTTAAATGTTAAATAGAGGGCAAGGTGCGTTGAAAATTTAAAGAAATTTGGATAATTTTCATAAAACACATTGGTTTTTCAAAGAAAACACTTGGTGCAATGAAAAAAGTAAATTTAGCTTTGCACATTTCAAGATAAAAATATAATTTTGCGTGTTAAATAAGGTCATGAAAGTGACTAATGACTAAAAATGGGAAACCAAAACTTTCTATTTAACATAAACGGCGTTATGGTTCAAAACCTCAACGCAAGTGTAGCAAATAGGACAAAGATACTTAATTAAATAATTGATTTACTAACATCTAAAACAAGTGCGTATGAAAAAACATTTCGCTCTATTGGGAGCGCTGTTTCTGGCATGTGGTAGCGGCAGCTATGTGATGGCTGAACCTGCTCCTCAAGTGTTGTCGGCATCGCAGGCTGGTACCTTTGTAACGGGCCAGGTGACCGACGAGAAAGGCGAGCCTATCATTGGCGCCAGTGTTACCGAAATAGGTACCACTCGCGGAACCGTGACCGATGTGGATGGCAAATTCTCGCTGCGCGCCAGCGGCAAGGGAAAAATCCAAGTGTCGTTTATCGGCTACAAGACCGTGACCTTGAACCCCGGCAGTAACCTGAACATCAGCCTTGCCGAAGACAATGCCTTGCTCGACGAGGTGGTGGTCGTGGGTTATGGCCAGCAGAAGAAAGTGAACCTCACCGGCGCGGTGAGCGTGGTAGACCTGGACAAGGCTGTGGGTTCGCGTCCCGAAGCCGACCTGGCCAAGGCATTGCAAGGTGCAGTGCCCGGATTGACCGTGATTAACAATAGCGGTAATCTGGGAGACAGCCCCACGCTTAAGATTCGTGGTGTGGGTACGCTGAGTAATTCGTCAACTTCCGATCCCCTTATCGTAGTGGATGGTGTGGCTGTAGACGACCTTTCAATGCTCAATGCCGCCGATATTCAGTCAATCAGCGTCCTGAAGGATGCCGCTTCGACATCTATCTATGGTACTCGCGCTGCATTCGGTGTGATTCTGATCACGACCAAGAAGGCCGAGAAGGGTGAGCGCGTGAGCGTGCGTTACAACAACAACTTCGCATGGGACCAGGCCACGGTGTTGCCCGACTTCCCCGATGTGCCCACACAGCTGCAGGCCGCAATAGCCGCTAAGCTTCGTGCCAACGGCCAGCGTGCAGAGTTGTTTGGCATGAACTTCGACGAGTTGCTGCCCTATGCCATCGCATGGCGCGACCAAAATGGCGGCAACAAGAAAGGTTATAGCGAGATGCGTGAGTTCCAAAGCTGGGACGACGTGGGCGATTATGCTCTGGTCAATGGCAAGCCCATGTATTACGCCGACTTCGATGTGAGAGACATCTGGTACCGCAAAGCTGCTCCCTCGCAGAACCACAACGTGAGTTTGCAAGGCTCATCGGGCCGCACCACTTACTATGCCTCTTTCGGTTATAACAGTAAGGAAGACTTGATGCCTTGGAATCCTGCAAAGCGTCGCCGTTATAATGCGGCCTTGAATGTGCAAACCGATATCACCGACTGGCTGACTGCTGGAGCCCGTGTGAATTTCACACGCCGTCAATTAAATGACGTAGAGGTTTGGTCGAACATTTATCCCACTATTTGGCGATGGGCTTCATTCTTTGTCCCTTCGGGCACTGTTAATGGCAACGACTTCCGCATGGTGGCATTCCAGCGTCAAGCTGGCGACCAAAAGCGGGTCACCGACCAACTGCGCCTCAATGCCTACTTGAAGGCCAATGTCACCAAGGATATCACGCTGAATGCTGATTTTACCTATGACATCCGTAATTACAACTACGCATCGCTGGAGAACCATTCAGTAGTGGGTTATAACTGGAGTGGTGCTTTTGCTCCTCAAACTATTGTTGACCAGGTTACCACCAAGCCTAAACGTCAGAACTATAAGCAGGATCAGTGGACAGTCAACATTTATGCCAACTGGGAAAAAACCTTTAACGAAGCTCATCACTTCAATGTGATGCTCGGTGGTAGTGGCGAGGTTATCAAGGGCGACAACTTTTTGGCACAAACCCGCAGCGTCTATAGCGAAGACTTCCCTGAACTGAATCTGACTTACGGCACCCCCGACCTGTATGTGATTACATCTTATACCGCCGACCGCTCAACTGCCGGTTACTTTGGTCGTTTCAACTATGACTACAAAGGCATCTACCTGCTGGAACTGAACGGACGTTACGACGGCTCTTCAAGTTTTGCTCCAGGCAAGCACTGGGCCTTCTTCCCCTCGATGTCGCTGGGCTATCGCTTCAGCGAAGAAAAGTACTTTGAGGCGGCTAAGAAGTATGTGAGCAATGGTAAAGTGCGCTTCTCCTATGGTTCTATTGGCAACCAGGCCATCGGAGCCGACATGTTCTTGCCCACCATCACTGTGGTGCAGAACACTAATGCCACCGGCTATCGTTACTGGCTCAACTCGGCCGGTACACTGGTGAATGAGTTCGACATGCCCAAGTGGGTATCTTCTGAACTGACCTGGGAGCGTATCAATACGCTTGACGTGGGTCTTGATCTCGGTTTCTTGAATGACCAAATCACTTTGGGATTCGACTGGTATCAGCGTACCACCAATGACATGCTTGCTCCCGGTACCGCACTGCCTAGTACTATCGGTGCCTCTTCTCCCTACACCAACAATGGTTCTATCCGCACTCGCGGATGGGAATTGACGGTGAACTGGCGCAAGCAGTTCAACAAAGACTTCGGTCTGTATGCCAACTTCAGCATTGGTGACAGCAAGACCAAAGTCACCAAGTGGAACAGCACTTCACAACTCATTGGCCACCCCTACGGCATTACTGGTTATGCCGATGCCTATTCACATGTTTACGAAGGCATGAACTGGGGCGACATCTGGGGATTTGAAACCGACCGCTATTTCACAGTTGATGACTTCAATCTTGATGAGAACGGAAAAGTCGTCAGCTATAAAGAAGGCGTAGCCGACCAGACCGGCATCCAGACCGGTGACGGCTTCGTGTTTGGCCCTGGCGATATCAAGTATAAAGACCTCAACAACGATGGTAAGATTGACGGTGGCGACGGCACGCTGGCCAATCACGGAGACTTGAAGGTGATAGGAAACACACTGCCTCGCTACGAATATGCATTCCACTTGGGTGGCAACTGGAAAGGCTTCGACCTTGACCTGTTCTTCCAGGGTGTGGGCAAGCGCGACATGTGGTCGGTATCTTCATTCGTGGCTCCCACCATGCGTGATGCCGATGTGGCCATCTATGCCAACCAGACCAGCTACAACATCTATGACCCTACAGGTGCTTTGATGCAACATCCCACCGAACCCGGCAAGCCTTATGTGAACATCAGCCAGAGCAATGACTTCCCCGCCTTGTATTCTGGTAGCAACGCTGCAGGCAACGTGGTGGGCCTCTCGGCAGAAGGTGGAAGCCACAACTACTATCCTCAGACCAAGTATCTGGTGGACATGTCCTATCTGCGCGTCAAGAATATAACCTTGGGTTATACCCTTCCTGCCGCACTCACTCAGAAGGTTTATATCCAGAAACTGCGCCTGTATGCTTCGGTAGACAACCTAGGATTCATCCACAAGGGCAACGGCAACCTGCCTCTTGACCCTGAAATGAATGGTGGCAGCGAAATCACTTGGGGTCGCACATGGCCCATCACTCGCAGTTGGTCTTTCGGCTTGCAACTGACATTCTAATTCTGAGTTCTATAAGGATTGTTTAATTTGAAACAATTTAATGATGTATAATATGAAAAAAACGATAATATTAGCCGCTTCTGCATTGATGCTATTGGCAAGTTGCGATGATATGCTGGACAAAGCACCTCGCGACAAGTTTGTCAACAATCCAGAATTCTGGAACAACGTCAATCAAGTAGAATCTTACAGCAATAGATTCTTTGAGCAATATGTGGGTTATGGCCAAAGTGGTAACTATGGATGGTTCTATTTCAAGAGCCTCAGCGACGACCAGGTGAACCCCGACTTCGATAACTGGGATAGAACATCTGTTCTTGGTAATGATTCATACTGGAGCAATCCGTTTACTGAGATTCGTCGTGCCAACTATATGCTCGCAGGTCTTAAGACTTCTACCCTGAGTGAAAGTCAAAGGAACCACTTTGTCGCTGTGGCACGTCTGAACCGTGCATGGCAATACTACCAGTTAGTGCGTATGTATGGTGATGTGCAGTGGTATGAAGACGTGGTGATGGATCCCGATCCCAATGGCTCACAATCTGAAATCATCTATCAGGCTCGCACCGATCGTGACGTGGTCATGGACCACGTGCTGGACGACCTGAACTTTGCGGTGGCCAACATTACCACCACGGGTAAGAATAACTGGAGTGTGGATATGGCTCAAGCCATGAAGAGTGACATCTGCCTGTATGAAGGCACTTATTGCAAGTACCGCACTCAGGCCGACAATGGCAAGGCTGCCGACATGACTCGTGCCAACAAGTTTCTGAACGAGTGTGTGAAAGCCAGTGAAGCAGTAATGGCAAAGAACTATAAACTCAATGCCAATTATGGCGACATCTACAATGCCGATGACCTGGGTGGCAATACCGAGGTGATTTTCTTCCGCAATTACAAGTTGAATGAGATTATGCATTCAACCGGTGACTATTGCTGCTCTTCGTCGCCTCAACGCGGAATTTCGAAAGATGCTTTCGATGCTTTCCTGTTCCGTGATGGTAAGCCTTTGGCAACTACCACGCTGAACAAGAGCGATGTGCCCGAGCGCGTAGAGTATATCCAGCACGATTCTAAGGGCAAGGTGGTTCTTGACGAAGACGGAAAACCTGTTGTGCTCAAGGACAAAGATGGCAACACCCGCTATGTCTACTCGATTGAGAAGATGCTGGCTGTGCGCGACAAGCGTCTTTCGAAGCTCGTTGACCCCATCCTTTCGCTTGCTCACCATGAGTGGGAGCGCGCTGCTAGTGGCTCATCGATGGCTTCTTCTACCGGTTACACGATTGCAAAATACGACAACCTGAATCAGGAACCCAAGGATCGCATCTCAATCAACCGCAACATCAGCGATGCTCCACTGTGGACGCTGCCCATCATCTACCTGAACTATGCCGAGGCCAAGGCTGAATTGGGCACGCTCACGCAGACCGACCTTGACAATACAGTGAATATGCTGCAAGCTCGCGCCGACGTGAAAGCCATCAGCATCTCGCCCGAGGCCGATCCGGCCAACAACATGAATGTGAGCAACCTGTTGTGGGAAATCCGCCGTGCTCGTCGCTGCGAATTGATGACCGACAACTGGATTCGCTATTGGGACCTCGTGCGCTGGCACCAGTTGGATAAACTGGACAACACCAAGTATCCCAACATCAATCGTGGTGCCAACGTGAAGGCCGCCATGGCTCAGGATGCCGACATCGTCTATAACGTGGATGCCGATGGTTACATCATTGTCAACACAGCTCAACGCATCTACGACAAGAAGTATTACTTCTATCCTATCCCCAGCAGTCAAATCACTCTAAGTAATGGTACAACCACTCAGAATCCTGGATGGTAATTCATGCTGGTGACAGATTGGGGTGAAACCTGATTTCACCTGATTAAATTAGCGGAGCGGTCGCTCGTCCCTTGTGAGGGAATGAGCGACCGCTCTGATTCATATCGGCCTCCGCTTAAATCTCTAATAGCATCCCCCCCCGTAAAGGCTCGGTGAAGTAACACACATGTGGGGTACACATTTTCAGTGTCTTCTTAAATCATCTGGTACAACTGGCACATGGAAATGGAATAATTCCCATTTTTAGGGGGTAAAATCACGGAATAATTCCCATTTTGGCACACAAAAATAACAGAATAATTCCCATTTTTAAGCGAAAAATGAAAGAATAATTCCCATTTGTTTGTTTAATTCAGTAAAGATCAGTACATTTGCAAAAAAACAAAAATGCTTTACAGAAAATTTGCAAATAAGATAGAACGATATCTAAGAGAAGAACCCCACAAAATACTTCTTGTTAATGGCGCTCGCCAAATAGGAAAAACCTTTTTGATTAGGCATATAGGTCAAAAATTATTTCCTAATTATGTGGAGATTAACCTTAAGGAGGATAGTGAAGGACAGGGTTTGTTTGCCCATGTGAAAAGTACTGATGATTTCTATCTACAACTGGGTGCAATTGCTGGAAATCACTTGGATCAAAAAGAGAATACGCTGGTATTTCTTGATGAGATTCAGAGTTATCCACACATACTGACGATGCTCAAGTTTCTCAATCAGGATCAACGTTACACCTATATTGCAAGTGGATCGCAGCTGGGAGTGGCTCTGTCACGAAGTGCATCGGTGCCGCTGGGTAGCATATCAGTTCAGCAAATGTACCCTCTTGATTTTGAGGAGTTCTTGTTGGCTATGGGTTGTGGACAAGAAACTATAGATGGATTTAGGTCTTGTTTCCGGGCGGGAAAATCGTTAAATGAGTCGCAACATGAGTTCATGCTGCGTCAATTCAGGCTTTACTTGCTGGTGGGTGGAATGCCAGAAGTTGTGAATAGATTCCTGGCAACGCGAAATATTGTGCAGGTTCGTCAGATTCAACGGGAGATATATGAACTGTACAGAATTGATGCCTCACAGTATGACAATGAACGAAAGCTCATGATTCGTCGCATATTTGACATGATTCCCTCTAACATGGAAAACAAGAAAAAGCGGATTGTTGCCAAGAAAATAGAACCGGCGGGTCGGCATAAACAGTTCAGTGATTATGCTGAAGAGTTTGAGTATTTAACTCAGTCGGGTGTGGCACTCCAGGTTCAAGCCATCAGCAATCCTCGTTTTCCGTTGATAGAGTCGGAGCAAAAGAATCTATTAAAATTGTATCTCAATGATGTGGGTCTATTAACAATGTTGCTGTATGATATCAACATCAATGCCATCCTTCAAGACCAAAGAAGTGTCAATCTGGGCGCAGTTTACGAATCGGTAGTGGCGCAAGAATTACATGCTCATGGATTCTCATTGCATTATTATGACAATAAACAAAAAGGTGAGGTGGATTTTTTGATTGATGATTATCCTCATCTCACGATTCGCCCCATAGAAGTGAAATCTGGAAAAGACTACAAGGTGCATAGCGCACTAGACCGATTTCTTGCAGTTCCAGATTATGGCATCCATCAAGCCACCGTTTTTAGTAATGAGCGTGAAGTGGTGTCAAGTAATGGAGTAACCTATCAACCCATTTATTATTGTATGTTTTATCAAAGGGATGGTGATGTTAAAGATGTTATTATTCCCCCGGTGCCGGTGCCTGCCGGGTGAGGTGGGCTAGAGGCGGTGGATGAGGGTGAGGCCGTCGCGCAGGGGGATGATGACTTTCTCCACGCGAGGGTCGGCGGCCACGCGGTCGTTGAAGGCGAGGATGCCGCCTGTCTGGGCGTCGTGGTGCTCTTGCCCGTCGGCCACTTTACCGTCCCACAGGGTGTTGTCGGCAATGATGAATCCGCCGGGCCGCAGGTGTGGCATCACCAGGTCGTAGTACTCGACATAGTGGCGCTTGTTGGCATCGATGTAGACCAGGTCGAAGGTCTCGTTGAGCGTGGGAATGATGTGGGCGGCATCGCCCAGGTGGAGCGTGACTCGATGGCCCACAGGCGACTGAGCCAGGTGCTCGCGGATGAAATCTTCCAGTTCGTCTTCAATTTCGATGGTGTGCACGTGGCACGAGTCATCGGCCAGTCCTTCGGCCAAGCACAGGGCACTATAGGCGCTATAGGTGCCCAGTTCCAGCACTAGCCTGGGCCTGATCATGCGCACGAGCATCTTGAGCAGCCGTCCCTGCAGGTGGCCCGAGCACATGCGCGAGTAGAGCAGGCGCAGGTGCGTGTCGCGGTCCAGCCGGTACAGGTTGTCGGGTTCCGGGTCGATGTGGCGGGTGATGTATTCTTCCAGTTGTTCGGTCATGGGTGTGGTGCGTTTTTCATGAGATATTCAATGGCCATGCAATAGCCGTCCAGCCCGTGGCCCACGATGGAGTGCACACACACGTCTTTGATCATCGACACATGGCGCAGTGGCTCGCGGCTGTAGATGTCGCTGATGTGCACTTCCACCACCGGTGCAGTGATGGCGGCGATTGCGTCGGCAATGGCTATGGAGGTGTGGGTGTAGCCGCCGGCGTTGAGCACGATGCCGTCGCAGTCAAAGCCCACGCGTTGCAGCTCATCGATGAGACTGCCCTCGTGGTTGCTCTGGAAGAGCGAGAACTGCACGTCGGCATAGCCTTCGGTCAGTTCGCGCAGATAGTCGTCGAGCGAGCGGTGGCCGTAGATTTGCGGCTCGCGGCGCCCCACCAGGTTCAGGTTCGGCCCGTTGATGATGGCTATCTTCATGGCTACTTGCGTGTGAGGGTTACCAGTGGCACCAGCATCTCTTCCAGGGAGATGCCTCCGTGCTGGAAGGTGTCGTTGTAATATTGCACGTAGTAGTTGTAGTTGTTGGGGTAGGCCATGAAGTCACGGTTCAGGGCGAAGATGTAGGTCGACGACACGTTGGGCGCGGGCAGGCCGAATCGCTGCGGCTGCTTGATGTCGTAGACCTGCTTGCTGTTGTAGCTCAGGTTCTTGCCCACCTTGTAGCGCAGGTTGGTGTTGGTGGCCTTGTCGCCGATGACTTTCACGGCGTTGTCCACGCGTATGGTGCCGTGGTCGGTGGTGAGCACCACCTTGAAACCACGTTCGGCCATGAGTTTGAAGGCTTCAATGGCATAGGAATTTTGGAACCACGACTTGGTGAGCGATCGGTAGGCCTCGTCGCTGTTGGCCAGTTCGCGTATCATTTTGCTCTCGGTGCGTGCATGTGAGAGCATGTCCACAAAATTGAACACCAGCACGTTGAGGTCGTAGTTGTCGAGGTCGGCAAACTGCTGCACGAGTCTCTCGCCTGTGGCGGCATCGTTCACCTTGTGGTAGGAGAAACGATAGTTGCGGCGGTAGCGGTCGAGCAGTGTCTTGATGAGTGGGGCCTCGTTCACGTTCTTGCCCTCCTCCTCGTCCTCGTCTACCCACAGGTCGGGGAACATGCGCTCGATGTCGATGGGCATCAGTCCCGAGAAAATGGCATTGCGGGCATATTGCGTGGTGGTGGGCAGAATGGCGGTGTAGAGCTCGTCGCGCTCGATGTTGAAATAGTCGCTCAGCAGGGGGCTCACCACTTTCCACTGGTCGAGGCGGAAATTGTCGATGAGCACAAAGCACACCTTCTCGCCCTTGTCCAGCAGCGGCAGCACGTGAGTCTTGAACACCTCGTTGCTGCGCAGGGGGTGGTCGGGGGTGGTGATCCACTGCTCATAGTTGCGCCGCACCATTTTACAGAAGGCGGCGTTGGCTTCGCTTTTTTGCATCTTGAGCATTTCGGTCATGCCCGTGTCGGTGCTCGACAGGGTGAGTTCCCAGCGCACCAGCGTGTTATAGAGCTGGTACCAGTCTTCGATAGAGCGTGCTTGTCCTATCTGGTCGCTGATGGCCATGAATTCCTGCCTGTAGTCGCCCTCCACCTTTTCGGTGACCAGCGCGTCGCTGTGCAGGTTCTTCTTGATCGACAGCAGAATCTGCATGGGGTTGACCGGCTTGATCAGGTAGTCGGCAATCTTGCTGCCTATGGCCTGGTTCATGATGTTTTCCTCCTCGCTCTTGGTGATCATGATCACGGGCACGTTGGGCTGCAGGATTTTGATTTGTTGCAAGGTTTCCAGTCCACTGATGCCCGGCATGTTCTCGTCGAGAATCACCAGGTCGAAGTTCTGCTGTTGCAAGGCGTCGAGGGCATCGCGGCCATTGGTGACCGTGACCACCTCATATCCCTTGCTGTGCAGGAACAGGATGTGCGGCTTGAGCAGATCGATTTCGTCGTCGGCCCAGAGGATAAGTTTCTTGTTCATTGCCGTTGGATTTCTTTATGAGCGCAAATTTACAAATTATTGTGGAATAAATGGGTGGGAGTTCGATATAATTCCGTAAATTTGCACACGAAAACCAAGAAGACGATGCACATAGTCATTGCAGGCAACATAGGAAGCGGAAAGTCGACGCTCACTCGCATGCTGGCCCGGCACTATGGGTGGACACCGCGTTTTGAGTCGGTCGACCACAATCCCTATCTTGAGGATTACTACCACGACATACACCGCTGGTCGTTCAATCTGGAGGTATATTTTCTCAAGGAGCGATTTCGCGACTTGATAGCCATTGCGCAGTCGCCAGGCACCATCATCCAGGACCGCTCCATCTTTGAGGGGGTGTATGTGTTCATGGCCAACAACAAGGCCATGGGCAATCTTTCCGACCGTGACTACAACACGTACATGGAACTGTTTGAGCAGATGCTCACCGTGGTCAAGTTGCCCGACCTGATGATCTATCTGCGTGCCTCGGTGGCCCACTTGGTGGGCAACATTCAGAAGCGGGGGCGCGACTACGAGCAGACCATGCAACTCGAGTATCTTGAGAACCTCAACAGCCGCTACGAGGATTTTATCACCCGCCAGTATAAAGGGCGCGTGATGATTGTAGAGAAGGACCAGCTGGACTTTGAGAACCGGCCCGAGGACTTCGCGCAGATTACCGACCGCATCGACCGTTCGCTCTATGGCCTCTTTCCCTCAGAATAATAACCCGTTAAAAACTACGACGATATGCACATAGCAGTAGCAGGAAACATAGGATGTGGCAAGACCACGCTCACCCGCATGCTCGCTGAGCGATATGGGTGGCAACCGCGATATGAATCGGTGAGCGACAACCCCTACCTGGCCGACTTTTATGCCGACATGGAGCGCTGGTCGTTCAACTTGCAGATTTATTTTTTGAACAAGCGTTTCAAAGAGGTGGTGGAAATCTCGCACAGCGACGAAATCATCATCCAGGACCGTACCATCTTTGAGGACGCGTGCATTTTCGCGCCCAATCTGCACGACCAGGGCATGATGAGCGACCGTGACTTTGACAATTATCGCGACCTGTTCGACCTGATGATGTCGCTGGTGCGCTTGCCCGACCTGATGATTTACATCCGCTCGAGCATACCCACCCTGGTGGCGCAAATCCAGAAGCGCGGCCGCGAGTATGAGCAGACCATGCGCCTTGACTACCTGCAGGGACTCGAGCGCCGCTACGAGGAGTGGATCAAGGGCTATGAGGGCAAGTTGCTGGTCATCGACGGCGACAACTGCAAGTTTGGCGAGCGACCCGAGGATTTCATCCAGGTGACCGACAAGATCGATGCCGCCCTGTTTGGCCTCTTCCCCATGGTGTGAAATCTCCTCGCCTGTTACCGGCGCACCGATTTCTTCAAACTCATTATCGTTGCCGGCAGTATTGTGCTCCACATTATTGTAAATGTGGTGCCCAGTGCAGCCGGTATCTATCTCAATGGAGGCAAGAAGGTGATTGTCAAATAACATGAGATAGAATTCATTAGTCCTACATCGAGGTGCGCCCCCAGCGCGGGGCGCACCTCTTTTTAACCCCAATCGGTTATGACACGAAAAGAGCGTAAATCAACTTATTCTTGGGCTAAAGGCCGATTTGGGTTTAAATGATCTCACACGGGTCGCAAGGCCGATAACTGGTGTTTTTTGATAGTTAGTCGTTCCTCAAAAAGTTATATCTATTTGATTATTAACATATTATAACGATAATATCTTTGATATATCTGCCGGTTTTTGTTACTTTGCATCAAAAAACTGGCAGATTTTTATGATTAAGAAGAGAGTCAACCGCCCG
>JAGAYZ010000047.1 GCA_017940245.1 Muribaculaceae bacterium
ATCTTCGAAGCACCTTTCTAAGTCGCTGTCTCTCACCAAGCTGCGCACATCTTCGATGTTGCTTGCATGGTGTTAAAGAAATGGTCGCATCTTCGATGCGCCTGCGTTTTCAACGCTTTTTCTGAATTATTACACACCCTGTGATGAGTGAAGAGGAATTAGTGTTTAGAGTTAAGAGAGGCTTACGCTGAACATGAAAAGCCTTAATTTCAGTAAAAAACGAGAATAAATTCTTCTCTAAACATTAAACTTTAACCTCTAACCTTCAAGTTTTTAATTAAAAACTTGAATTAAGAATTATGAATGATGAGGGGCGGCGGGGCGGTAGAGCACAAAGTGCGTGTCTTCGTAGATGACGATGTAATGGTGATCGTGCAGGAATCGGTTGAGCACATCCAGTTTGCGATTGTCTTGATAAGCATTCTGCTCCCCATAGTCGGTAAGATAATCGGTGCTGGGCTTGCTCCACTGCATGCCGATGGTGTTGAACTTCTGGCGCAGGACTAGCGGAAGCTCGTCGGTGGAGGCGGCGCGTTCCAGTTTCTGCTGGAGTCTGACGGCACTGAGTTGCTCCACCCACGAGCAACCGATGTAGGGATGAGTGTGGGTGAGGTAGTTGAGAGCGGGAATGCTGCCATAAGCCATGAGTGTTGTGCCAGGTTTTACGTGAGGTCTGATGCCGTGGAGCAGCGTGTTGAGCACTTGTGCGCGCTCCTGTGTGGTGTGGATGTGAGCGGCGCGGGCGTTGTGCACGGTGAATCGCTTGTCGAGCAACGAGCCACCGTCGAAATAGGAGCCGCCGGCAACCATGCGCACGGCGCACACCGCAAGCAGTGTGAGCGGCAGTGCTGCGCGGTTGCGCCCGGCCCACCACAGCGCCGCCACAGGTGCCGCCGCCCAAGCGATGATGCTGCCATTGTTGTAGGCTCCGTCGCTGCCCAGCGGCATGATGAGCATAATTCCCAACGCCGACAGTGCTATCCACCTGAGCCATGGCGAATCGCTTCGCAGCATCACGGCCACACATCCGGCCATGCACATCACCCACAATGGCTGCAAGGGGTGCATGCGGGCAACAAACCACACCATCAGTCCCACTGCCGCCACTTTCACAGCCACGGCGAGCCACTGGTCGATGGTTTTGCGCCCGGCCCACCAGTAGGCAGCCACGGGCACAGCCAGTTTAACGGCTGTCCAGGCCTCGGTTGCGTAGAAGCGCAGTTGCGTCATGATCATTTGGCCGGTGGTGTGAGATGCGGTGCCGCTGGTGTCGGTAGCCATGGATTGCAGGTCGTCGAGTACCTGCATGAATGCCACGTAGTGCTCGGCGGGCATGAGCAGCAAGACGAGCGAAATGGCCAGGGCGCTGCCGAGCAAGAATGTAACAGCATGTAAAATGACCAGTCTCCATTCACTGTCGTGGCCATATCGCAATTGGTTGTAAGCGGCAATGATGACTGGCAGCAATGCCAGCGATAGTCCCAGCACATTGGGAATCCTTACCAGCACATTGAGCCCGGCTACAAAACCTGCCAGCGAGAAGAGGAAAATGTTGTCGGTCATGATGCCACGCCACAATAGCGCGATGGTCACCACGTAGAACAAGATGGTGCACAGGTCGTAACTCAGCGTGTAGGGTGGGGCAATGAAAGAAATGACCACCAATGCGCATCCCAGTGCTATGGCTCGCTCATCGACGTGGTTTCGCAACGCGAGATACAGCACGATGCCGGCTAGCGAGTTGAATGTCACGCCGGCCAGGCGCATGCCCAGCATGCCCATGCCGGGGCACACGCTCTGTAGCGTGCCTCCTATCACACCGCTCAGGTAATACATGAAATTGTACTGCACACTGGCGGGGTGGGAGAAGATGTTGTCGTAGAAAGTGAGATAGAATCCAGCATCGGCCACGTCCATGCCAAAGAACACGCCAAGCATTTGGTAAAGCACCAGCAAAGCCATCACCGTCCAGAAGATGACACCCTTGTGGCGTTGCCAAAACGGGAGCTGGTCTTGTGGTGTGGTGAAGTTGCGGTAATAGGCCCGTGTGGCGTGGCTCAGCATCACGCTGTCGCCGCGAGAGTCGCCATAGGCGGCGTCAAGCCCGCCTTCGGCCTGTGGCACGGCTTCGACGATGCGTCGCCATTTTTCTACTCCATTGCAGTTGGGGCTGGCAAAACGCCCGGTGAGAAGTCCGTGGTCGTCGATTTCCATTTTGGTGCCTATGACTTGGACATGCCTTAGCCCGGCGGTGTTCAGCCATGGTGCCACCCACTCGCTCGCGCTGGCGGTGACCACGAGCACGGTGTCGCCGTCGTTGGCCGCGTCGCGCAGTGTGAATGTGGGCTCAACGCGGGTGTAGGCTAGTGAATTGAGGTCGGCAAAGTCGGAGCATAGGCGACAAAACTCATCATGAGTCATGCCGCCAAAGAAATGGCGCATGAGCCGCTGCTTGGCCGGGCCGCCATCCATCAAGTGCAGTTTGTAGAGCGCAATCCATGGAAGACAGCACAACACACCCCACACAAAACGCCACGGCCCGAAGCAGTGCTTGAGCAGTAACGGCAAGGTGTCGTGGGTGGTGATGGTGCCGTCGAAGTCGGATGCAATGATACGTGCCATCAGCAATAGATGATGATAAGGAATGCCATCACCCAGCCTGCCACGCACAACTGGATGAAGCGGTCTCGCATGAGCACCGCCGTGGGACTGCCGCTGTGATTGTCCACCACGGTGAGTTGCATGTAGCGCAGGATGCCGGCCAGCACAAAGGCGGTGGTGCAATAGGTGTAGTGGCTGCCGAAGCGCTGAGCCACATCGTCGCTCATGGTGTAGATCATGTAGGCTACGATGGTGATGGTGGCCACCATGGTCAGTGCCATGTTGATGAAATCCAGGTTGTAGCCGGCTGCACCGCGACGCACCACACGGCCACCGTCGGCTTGCAGCATCACGTCGTCGCGCCGCTTGCCCAGTACCAGGAAAAGCGCCAGCAAGAAGGTCATCACCACAATCCACTGCGACGGCTCAATGTCGCCGGCTGCCGCACCGGCCACCACCCGCATCACATAGAAGCACGACACGATGAGTACATCGACCAGTGCCACGTGCTTGAGCCATGTGCTGTAGAGAATGTTAAGAGCCAAGTAGGCAAGCAGAATCCACAGCACCGACGCTGGCAGCAATGCGGCTGTGAGTGCCACCGCTCCAATCAGGCAGATGGCCATAGCTGTCCATCCTGCTGAAGTGCTCACCGCTCCCGACGCGATGGGGCGCCGGCACTTCACCGGGTGGGCGGCATCGGCCTCGCGATCCATGATGTCGTTCAAGCAATACACGGCACTGGCGGCCAGCGAGAAAACGATGGCGCACACCAGCGTGAGCGTGAGCACGCCGATGTCGGTGAGCTTCTTGTCGAAGAACAGCGGCAGAAACACAAAAGCGTTCTTTACCCACTGTCGGGGTCGCAGAAGTTGTATGATGGGTGGCAACATAATAGAGTTCTTTAAGCGTACAACGAGGCAAAGATAGTGATTCTTGTCGAATTATTAAAATTAAATCACGTTTCGGAAGTGGCCGAAAATCACTTTTGAGGCTGGTCGGTGTCGAGGGCTATGGCCTTGAGTGACCCCAGTTTGTGGACGACCACCTTACTGGGCTTGCCGTGGTAATAGACACGGCCGGCACCGCTTCCGCGCACGTTAAGTTCACCGCCATTCAGGGTGCATCTCACCGTGCCGGTGCCCGTCATGCGACATTGCACAGCCCTGGCCTGCACGTGCTCGGCATCGATGGTGCCTGTGCCCACCAGTTTGGTCTTGAGTTGGGAGCATTGGCCCGTCACCTGAATGAGGCCGTTGCCCGTGAAAATGCGGCAGTCGAGCGTGGTGGCGTGGATGCCGGCAGCCAGCACCTGGCCGTTGTCGCCCAGGGTGATGGTGAACTTGTCCATGGGTTTAAGGCCATGAAGGGTGAGTGTACTGTCGCCCGAATTCTCGGCACTGGTCAAGCCTGTGGAGTAGACGGTGAGAGTGGGCAGTCCGGTCACGTTGATGGCCTCGGTAGCCGTCTGGATGCTGAGTTTTCCCTTGCCGTTGTTGTTGAGAATAAATAGGTCGGCCATCTGCTGTGTGGCGTGCAAAACCACCAGTCCGGCCGAGTCGCTGTTGCACCTGTAGTCGACATTCACGTTGTCGATCAAGTGGAGGTCGTTGAAATCGCCCACTTTCACCACACGGCGCGACGGTAATTGTGCCAGTATCGGCATCACCAGTAGAAAAGAAATCAGTGTAACGATGTATCGCTTCATATTGAATTGTTTAGTTCGGCTGTGTCGTGTGCTGTGTTCATGGCGCGCAGGTGGGCCGTGGGCAGGATGTCGCGCTCGATGTGGTCGAGGATGGCTTCCAACTCGGCGCGGGTGTCGGCTCGTAGCATGGCAATGCGCGTGGAGCGGAAGTCATAAATGCCCTTGAGCACCGGTGTGGCGGCCAGGTGGCGGCGGATGTGCAAGATGCCGCGCTTCTCATCTATGCGGTCGATGCTCTCGGCAATCTGGCGCCGAATGAGTGTCATCTTTTCCTGATAGGGAATCTGTGGAATGGTGCCGTCGGCCAGATACTGTTTCATCTCACGGAAAATCCAGGGAGCACCTATCGACGCGCGACCCACCATCACGCCGTCAACGCCATAGCGGTCGAAGCACTCCTTGAGCCGCTGCGGTGTGGTCACGTCGCCGTTGCCAATGATGGGGATGGTCATGCGCGGGTTGTTTTTTACGGCACCAATCAGTGTCCAGTCGGCCTGCCCGTTGTAGAGCTGCGAGCGAGTGCGGCCGTGGATGGTGAGAGCTTGGATGCCGCAGTCCTGCAACTGCTCGGCCAGTTCCACGATGATTTTGCTGTCGTGGTCCCATCCCAGTCGGGTCTTGACCGTGACAGGCAGTTTGACGGCTTTCACCACCTCGCGGGTGATTTCGAGCAACAGTGGAATATTCTTGAGCATGCCGGCCCCAGCCCCTTTTCCGGCCACTTTCTTCACTGGGCACCCGAAGTTGATGTCGATGACCTCGGGCCGAGCTGCCTCGGCAATGCGAGCTGCCTCCACCATGGCCTCCACGGTGCGGCCGTAGATTTGGATGGCTGCCGGGCGTTCGCCGGGCAGGATGGTGAGCTTGCGCATGGTGCTGTCGATGTTGCGTATCAGCGCGTCGGCACTGACAAACTCGGTATACACCATGTCGGCACCCTGTTCGCGACAAATTTGCCGGAACGACTGGTCGGTAACGTCCTCCATTGGTGCAAGCATCACGGGCTTGTCGCCCAGGTCTATATTGCCTATCTTCATTTTTACAAGCTACAAGTTACGCGCTACAAGTGTTAATAAACTTGGGTAGCTGAATTTTAACGCAAAATTAGTCATAATTTTCCAAAAAAGACTCTTTGGCCGCAAAAAAGCAGCTTCACAGCCACTTCAATGCGGTTAAAACCACTCCGAAATTGTTCCAAATGTCAAAAAATGTATTGCTATGGATATATAACTATATGCTCACCCGAGCATAGTTCGTTGTCTCGAAACATTCCAGTATAACTCAAGTCTTCGTTAATTTGTGGCCAATGGATACCCGAAAACGAAAGTGAAAAATTTTTTTGTTGATCGTCGGTGGCTTTAGCTAGTCTTTCCCATTGCGAAAAAGCATAACTTACCCGCAATCCATCTGTTGTTTCTGCATACACATGCGAGTCGTCTACCCACACCCTCCCCCCCCCTAAGTTAGTGGGCAGCTAACACACTGATTTATTAATAGAAATCCCGTCGAACTCACGTTAGTATAATTTGAAATAGTAACATTCTTCCACGTTTTATTAATATTGCGTGAGGGTGGGTGCTATGCGTATTGTGTAAGGATTTTCTCAAGATTACCTACTAGATAGAACGGAAGATTGACGAGACGGAATCTCTTGCGCTTGATGGGAGTCTCCACTGTATCAATGGAGAAAGGCTGAGACCAAACTCTGACAGCAATATCTAGCGGACTACGATCAATAAATGAATGCAAAGAACGCAATTTGGCGTTGTGCCCAGCTTTAACTTCAATGGGAATGAGTTCGGAATCCCATATCCACACAAAATCAACTTCGGCACCATTAATGCCGTCTCCTTTGCTCCAGAATTGGCGAGTTTGGCTGATGTCGTGACTTTGCGTGAGCAATTCTTGCCCCACTAATTGCTCGGCAAAATGTCCTCTCCACACATCAAGCAGGTCAAGCGCATTAAGCGTTTCTTTTCTAAGTTTTGCGGCATAGTTTACCAGTCCACTGTCTAACCATAATAGTTTGGGCATGCGGCGTGTTTCGGGTATTGCCGGCATTTGGGCAGACGTGGTAGGGTAAGCGAGTTCCAGCAACATGGCCTTTTGCAGCAAGCGGAATGCTTCTCCCACTTCACGCGCTGCAAACGTGGAGCCTGCAAAATTGCCTAACTTGATGATTTCACCAGCCTTATACCAACCATAAGTGAGAATAAAACGAATAACATCGGTTAGTTTTTTACCATGCGTATATTTTTCCACATCGTCGCGATAGGTTTGAAGTAGTGTTTCGTAGATGTCATTGAGGCTGGCAATGTCGGGATTTTTACTGAAGGCATCTACTATTTCAGGCATCCCGCCCACCAAGCTATATTGATTATATTTTGACATCAATTCACTGTGGATGGCTATTGTGTCGGTTGCCGACGACATTACATTTACAAGATTCGAGCAGTTTATGGCTGAAAGAAACTCACAAAATGAACAAGGTCTCACAGGTAAATATTGAACTCTACCAACAGGGAAAGAAGCATTGACGTCAATTACATTTTCTAAAAGAGAACCGGCTGCTATTACAAAGAGGTCATTACGGAGTTCGTAGAAGTAGCGTAGCAACGCAATGGTCTTTGGAGAATTCTGTATTTCATCAATAAAAAGGAGCGTTTCTCCATCCTGTGGTTGCCCACTATGCGCGAAGAGAAAATTCATAAGGTCATCTAGAGGACGTTCTTGCTCAAAAATCCTAGAGTTTTGTGGGTTTTCTAAGTTGTAATATAAGTAATGATTAAACTCGCGCCCAAATTCATGGACAATGGTAGTTTTCCCCACTTGCCGTGCTCCTCGCATAATCAAAGGCTTGCGGTGTGGAGACTTGCGCCATTTGCGCAAAGATTCGGTAATGTCTCGTTTAAACATGTTTTTAATTGATTTTCGGCTGCAAAGATAATGAATTTGTTTCAAAATTGGAGCATAGAGGAGAATGTTTTGTTTCAAAATTGGAGCATAGAGGGCTTATTTTTGTTTCAAAATTGGGGCATAGTGAGGATGAACATTTGCCATGAAAATGAAAAAAACGTTTTTCATTTTGCATTTGCGCTCAACTTGCACTAATTTTGCCTCAAAATTCAGCTACCCCAGTTTGTTACACTTGTAGCTTGAAAAAATATGACTAAGACGGTATTTTTGATTGGGTTCCCGGGGTGTGGCAAGACCACGCTGGGGCGAGAGCTGGCTCGACAAACGGGTTGGCCGCTTATTGACCTGGACGAGTGGATTGAACGGCAGCAAGGAAAGAGCATCAAGCAACTCTATGGCGAGATGGGCGAGGAGCGGTTCCGCGAGGTGGAACGTGAGGCTTTGCAGCAAGTGTCACTGGCCGGGAGGGTGGTGGCATGCGGCGGTGGCACGCCGTGCCAACCTGGTGCCATGGCGTGGATGAACGCCCACGGGCTGACGGTGTGGCTCACCGCGAGTGCCGAGCGGCTTGTCGCACGCTTGTGCCTGCCCGAACATCGCGCCAAACGGCCGCAGATAGCCTCGCTCACCGATGAGCAGATAGCGTGTTATGTGCACACGAAGATGGCCGAGCGCGCCCCCCATTATGCGCTGGCGCAATTGCAATTTGATGCCACCGAGATCGAGACCGCGCAAGAAACCGAGATCACCGCCCGCCGTCTGGCACGATTAATCGAACAAAATCTATCATCCCTATGAATAAGACTGTAATTACCCTAGCTATTGCTATGTTGCTGCACGGCTTGATGCGGGCGGAAACTATGCCGTCGTTTACCGAGTGGCACGACCTGCAAGTGAACGAGGTGAACCGCTTGCCCATGCACACGCATTTCTTTGCCTTTGAGAACGAGGTCCTCGCCAAGCGTGGCGACCGCACTGCTTCTCAACGCTATCTCTCGCTCGACGGCTTGTGGCGGTTTGACTGGCGGGCCAATGCCGACCAGCGTCCCACCGATTTTATGGCTGTGGATTACGACGACTCGCAGTGGGGCACGATGCCGGTGCCCGGCATGTGGGAGTTGAATGGCTACGGCGACCCGGTGTATGTCAACATCGGTTTCGCGTGGCGTGGCCACTTTCGCAACGACCCGCCGCACGTTCCCATCAAAGACAACCACGTGGGCAGTTATCGCCGTGTGGTGGAAATTCCTGCCGACTGGCAGGGGCGGCAAGTGATTGCACATTTCGGTTCGGTCACGTCGTGCATCTATCTGTGGGTGAACGGCCACTTTGCAGGCTATGCCGAAGACTCGAAGGTGGCCGCCGAATTTGACATTACCCCCTTTCTGGTCAAGGGGAAAAACGTGCTGGCGTTCCAGACCATGCGCTGGTGCGACGGTTCCTACGACGAAGACCAGGACTTCTGGCGGTTGAGTGGAGTGGGGCGCTCGTGCTATCTCTATGCCCGCGACCAATCGACTCATCTGCGCGACATCCGCATCACGCCCGACTTGGTGAATAATTACACCGACGGCATACTGGATGTGAAACTGTGGGCCGCCGGACGTGGCGATGCCAGCCTGCAACTGCTCGATGCTCAGGGGCGGCAAGTGGCGTCGGCAACCGTACGGGCCTGGGACGAATCAATGCCCAAGCAGGGCGGTGCGCGCCTGGAAGTGACATCACCCCACACGTGGACCGCCGAGACTCCTTATTTATATACACTCGTAACGCGTTATGGTGGTGAAGTGGTGGTGCAGAAGGTGGGCTTCCGTAAAGTGGAAATCAAAAATGCGCAATTGTTGGTCAATGGCCGGCCTATTCTCATCAAAGGTGTTAACAGGCACGAAATGGACCCCGATGGCGGCTATGTGGTGAGCCGTGAGCGCATGATTGAAGACATCAGGCTCATGAAGCAGTTCAACATCAATGCCGTGCGCACCAGCCACTATCCCGACGACCCGCAATGGTATGACCTGTGCGACCAGTATGGCATCTATGTGTGTGCCGAGGCCAACCAGGAGAGCCACGGATTTGGCTACGGCGACGATGCCATCAGCGGCACGCCGCTATTTGCCCGTCAAATACTGGAACGCAATCAGCACAACGTGAGCATCTATTTCAATCATCCCAGCATCATCATCTGGTCGCTGGGCAATGAGACGAAGGACGGCCCCAACTTCACCGCCGCCTATCGCTGGATCAAATCGCAGGACGCGAGTCGTCCCATCCAGTATGAACAAGCCGGCATGCATGGCGAGAACACCGATATCTTCTGCCCCATGTATTACTCGCACGACCGCTGTCGCGCCTATGCCGCTGACACCGTCGCCACGCGTCCGCTCATCCAGTGCGAGTACAGTCACGCCATGGGCAATTCCAGCGGCGGGATCAAAGACTATTGGGACTTGATTTATGCCTACGACAAGTATCAGGGCGGCTTCATCTGGGACTTTGTGGACCAGGCATTGCATGGCACCGACGCCAGCGGACGGCCAATCTACACCTATGGTGGTGACTACAACACCTACGATGCCAGCGACAACAACTTTAACTGTAACGGCCTGTTCAGTCCCGACCGCAAGCCCAATCCGCAAGCCCACGAGGCCGCCTACTGCATGCAGCCCTTCCGCTTCACGCTGCTGAAAGGCTCGCCGTGCACCGTGCAGGTGCAGTGTCTCGACTTTTTCCGCCGCGACAGCAATGTGCGGCTGGAGTGGGCACTCAAGGCCGATGGTGCTCCTGTGTGCCGCGGTGAACAGGACTGGCAGCGCGCACCCGGTGAATGTCGCACCATCTCATTGCCTTTGCCGGCACTGGATGGTGATGCCGAGTATCTGGTAGACGTGCAGATGGTTTTGCGAGAGAGGGTGTGTCATAATTGTGTCACATCCTCATTTTGTAATATGTTGTAAAACATATAACAAAGCCTCTACTTTCCCAAGCGGAGGCTTTGTCATGTCAAAAAGTTTTAGTAACTTTGTGACAATCAATTTATAATAAAAA
>JAGAYZ010000048.1 GCA_017940245.1 Muribaculaceae bacterium
GCGATTACGCTCGATGTTGAACCAAATAGAAGGCATAGAGGCGTGTGATACGCTCACCAACTTTTTCTTGTGTACCATTCATCCCTCAACAGCGGCCCAACTCAAAGCATATCTGGCGCACGAGCATGGCATTCTCATTCGTGATGCCTCCAATTTTGTGGGACTCACATCGCATCACTTCCGCATCGCCACGCAGTCGCCTGCCGAGAACGATGCGCTGGTGTGTGCCATCAAGCAATTTATGAAACAATGAAAGAACCGATGTTGTTATTATTGCCTCTGCTGGCAGGCTGGTTGCTCGACTTGATTTTTGGCGACCCGGCTCGGTTGCCACATCCTGTGGTGTGGTTTGGCAAATGGATATCGTGGGGAGAGCACCGGCTCAATCATGGCTCTCATCGCAAAGTAAAAGGTGCCGTGCTAGCCATGTCGCTCGTTACGCTGGTATTTATGATGTGGTGGGGATTTAAGAGCCTCATGCAGGGCACTATTGCGTGGCTTGTTCTAGACACCATTGCCGTGTTTTATTGCTTGGCGGGCACAACACTCATTCGTGAAGTGCGCGAGGTGTTTATGGCTTTAGATCGCTCACTCGAGGAGGGGCGCCGCCAGGTGGCTCGCATTGTAGGTCGTGATACGAGTGAACTCACCGCTCAAGAGGTGCGTACTGCTGCTCTTGAAACTCTTGCCGAAAATTTGAGCGACGGCGTGATAGCACCCCTATTTTGGTTTGCATTGCTGGGCACTCCCGGCATGTTGGCCTACAAGATGGTGAACACGCTCGACTCGATGATAGGCTACCGTACCGAGCGATACAAGGACTTCGGTTGCTGGGCGGCACGCATCGATGACGTAGCGAACTATATTCCAGCCCGGCTCACAGCCCTGCTCATGGTCATTGCAACCGGTAGGCTGTCGCTGTTGCGGTTTGTGTGGCGCAATGGTTGCAAGCATGCCAGCCCTAACAGTGGCTATCCCGAGGCAGCACTCGCCGGGGCACTGAATTGCCGTTTTGGCGGACCGCACTACTACTTCGGTGAGTTGTTCGACAAACCCTATATCGGCGAAAACGACCGCCTGCTCACTACCGCTGATATGCGAGCGGCGGTGCGCATCAACCGCACTGCCGAGGTGCTGATGGTGGCGTTGGTGTGTCTCACACTGTTCTTTACTGCTTGATGCCTTAGAAATACTTGGTGATGTGAGCGGTGTCGAAGTTGTTCATCTCGTTGATCATGCGCACAGCCGAGTCGATGAGGGGAAAAGCGCACAAAGCACCGGTGCCCTCGCCTAGTCGCAGGCCCAGGTTAATGAGCGGCTTGGCTCCCACAATGTCGAGCATGCGCCGGTGTCCACTTTCATCGCCGCAGTGTGTAAAAATCATATAATCTTGTGCCGCCGGATATAGCATGATAGCGGCTACCGCACATGCCGTCATGATGAACCCGTCTACCAGCACCACCAGTCTGCGTTCTGCACCACGAAGCATGGCTCCGATTGCGGTCACCATTTCAAAACCGCCAAAGTAGCGGATAATTGTTTCTGTGTCGGCGGCAGGCATCGTCTGGTTGAAGTGATCCAGCGCTTGAACGAGCACGTTGCGCTTGTGCTCCACGCCGGGTGAATCTAGACCTGCCCCGGCACCGATGCACTCGCCCAGCGGAATGTGGCCGAATATGCTCATCCAGATGCTTGAAGGGGAGGTGTTGGCGATACCCATCTCGCCAATGCACAGCACCTGGCATCCCTGGGCAATGCATTCATCCACCAACTCGCACCCTGTGAGGATGGCGCGGTCGAATTGTTGGGTGGTCATGGCCGGTTCATACAAGAAATTGCGCGTGCCGCGAGCAATTTTACGGTCAATGATTCCGTTGAAAGTAGTGAGGTCGTAATCCACCCCCACATCCACGATGCGCAGGTCGAAACCATGCTGGCGGCAGAACATGTTCACGCCTCCGCCGCCACGGGTGAAGTTGATCATCTGTTGCCAGGTGACTTCGCGGGGCGATACGCTCACGCCTTCGCGCTCGATGCCGTGGTCGCCGCCCAGCAGCAAGTGGCAGGGGTGGTTCAGACTGGGAGATAATGTTTCCTGAATCAGGCATATTTGCATTGCCAATCCTTCAAGTCGGCCCAGCGACCCTTTAGGTTTGTTCAGGTGGTCTATTTTCTGCTGGATGGTGGGTTCCAGCGATTTGTCGGTGTGTTGAATGTTGAATTGTTTCATTTACTTGATTTTAATAGGAATACCCGAAACCATGAGGATGACTTCATCGGCCCGGCTGGCGATGTATTGATTCATCCACCCTTCTAGGTCGGTGAAGTGTCGCTGCACGGCATCGACGCTCGTGCCGCCACTGCCTATCTCATTGGTGACAAAGATGAATGTCGCATCATGAGCAGTGAAACGGTCAAATTCGCGTTTTGCCATGTCGAGAGCTGTGTCTACATTGTGAGAGTCGAAGAAAAAGTTAGTGAGCCACAGCGTGACGCAGTCGATTACTGCCACGCGGCCGGTGAGGTCGTGACGGCTTAAGTATCGCTCTTCCTCAATATTGGTCCATTGCGGGCCACGGCGTGCCTGATGAATTTTCACGCGCTCGCGAAATTCTTCGTCCCACACATGAGCCGTAGCTACGTAGACCGGAGTGGGCGACAGCGAGAGAGCCAGTTGCTCGGCTTGGCGACTCTTGCCCGAGCGTTGCCCGCCAGTAATCAGAATAACTTTTCTCATATCTCTATTATTTCAATGCCTCCAAAAGGCACCAGGTGATTCCAGGCTGTTTCACGAGGGAATAAATGAGCGTAGATTCCTGCGCTTATCAGCACTCCGCCGTGAGCGAAGATGCCTACTTGCCGGTATGGCTTTCCCTTCAATTCGTCGAGGAATTGCGCCACACGGGCATAAAGGTCGGGGAAACCCTCTCCACCTGTGGTGGGCAGGTGCATATAGTCGTCATACCATGCTTGCAAATGCGGGTCTTGAATCTCATCGTAAAGCTGCATTTCCCATTGACCCATGTTCATTTCCATGAGACGATCGTCGATGGTGGGATGAGGATAACCGCAGAATTGTGCCAGGAGTCGTGCTCTGGTGAGTGGTGACGAGAACACGGCATCAAAGGGCATGAGTGGTTGCAACTGTTGCAGTGTGGCTGTTGCCTCCTGCTCAAAACTGGGAGCTACCGGCACATCGGTCTGTCCATAACATGTCCCGCGAGGGACATCTACGCTCGTATGACGAACAAGAACAACTTTCATA
>JAGAYZ010000049.1 GCA_017940245.1 Muribaculaceae bacterium
AGGTAGGCTGCATCTCAACAAATCCAAAATAAATTTTGGTTTTGTATTCGATTTGCACTCCGTTGCCGCTTTACAGCGGCGAAGGTAGGCTGCATCTCAACAAATCCAAAATAAATTTTGGTTTTGTATTCGATTTGCACTACCTTTGTGGGCAAAAGATAATTGTCTCAACTTATGCAACAAAAAATCATCATTCTTGATTTCGGCTCGCAGACCACGCAACTCATCGGACGACGTGTGCGCGAACTGGATACCTTCTGTGAGATTCTCCCCTACAACAAATTTCCTGTCGACGACCCCAGCGTGATAGGCGTGATACTGAGCGGCTCGCCGTTCTCGGTGCATGACCCCGAAGCATTTCAGGTGGATTTGAGCCAATTTGTGGGACGCGTTCCTGTGCTGGGCATCTGCTACGGCGCCCAGTACATCGCTCACCATGGTGGCGGTCGGGTGGAAAAAACCGACAGTCGCGAGTATGGTCGCGCACACCTTATTAATATAAAAGGCGACGACAGGTTGCTGCGCGGTATCGACAACGACGCGCAGGTGTGGATGAGCCACGGCGACTCTATCACCGCCATTCCTGCCGACTGCCACGTCATCGCCTCGACCGCCGATGTGCATTTCGCCGCCTATGCCAGCGACACAGCTCCACTATGGGCCGTGCAGTTCCACCCCGAGGTGATGCACTCACTGTGTGGCATGCAGTTGCTGCGCAACTTCGTGATTGACATCTGCGGTAGCCGCCAGCAATGGAGCGCGGCTTCGTTTGTAGAAACTACGGTGGAAAGCCTAAAGCAGCAGTTGGGGCAAGACCGCGTGATATTGGGCCTGAGCGGCGGCGTTGACTCCAGCGTGTGTGCCGTGCTGCTCAACCGAGCCATCGGCGACCGACTCACGTGCATCTTTGTGGACCACGGCATGCTGCGCAAGGACGAGTTCAGCAAGGTGATGGAGGCCTACCAGGGACTGGGACTGAACGTGGTGGGCGTGGATGCCAGCGAGAAATTCTTTAGCGACCTTGCCGGCGTCACCGAACCCGAGCAGAAGCGCAAAATCATTGGCCGCGACTTTGTGGAGGTGTTTAATGCCGAAGCCGCCAAGATAACCGATGCCCGCTGGCTGGCACAGGGCACCATCTATCCCGACCGCATCGAGAGCCTGAACATCACCGGCAAGGTGATCAAGAGCCACCACAACGTGGGCGGCCTGCCCAAGGACATGCACCTGCAACTGTGCGAACCGCTGCAGTGGCTGTTCAAGGACGAGGTGCGCCGTGTGGGCCGACAGCTGGGCATGCCCGAGCGACTCATCAAGCGCCACCCATTCCCCGGACCCGGTTTAGCCGTACGCATCCTGGGCGACATCACCCGTGAGCGCGTGCGTGTGCTGCAAGAGGCCGACGACATTTACATCGAAGCCATGCTCAACTATGTGTGCCCCGATGGCGAAGTGCTCTACGACAAGGTGTGGCAGGCCGGTGCCATTTTGCTGGCCGACGTGCGCAGTGTGGGCGTGATGGGCGACGAGCGCACCTATGAACATCCCGTGGCACTGCGCGCCGTGACCAGCACCGATGCCATGACAGCCGACTGGGCACATCTGCCCTACGACTTCATGGCTCGTGTGAGTAATGACATTATTAATAAGGTGAAAGGTGTGAACCGCGTGTGCTACGACATCAGTTCCAAGCCACCCGCAACCATCGAGTGGGAATAATTCTACAACTCCTCCCCTTTCTGGGAGGAGTTTTTGTTTCTGGTACAATTTCACTCTATTTCAAGAGCCACAGGCTCGGCAGGCAATCCAGATGGCAGATACACGACCACCTTTTCTCCATCACGCTTGAACTTCAGCGTCTTGCCCGTTGCTAACAGTCGCACACGCTTTGCAGGCTCATTGCCCTTCCACGCAATAGTGGCCGGCAGCGACTCACCATCCGACAAAGTGCAGATGGCGTAGCGACGAGCACCATCTTTCGAAGCAGTAAACCAAATGTTTCCATCATGATATAGCGGTGTGATGGTTGTGCCATAAATGGCCTTGCCATTCTTTTCCAGCCATTGCCCTATGGCTTGCAGTCGCTGCACAGCTTCGGGCTGGATGCGACCTTGCGGTGTGGGTCCCACGCCCAGCACCATGTTGCCGCCTTTGGCCACCACCTCGGCCAGCAGCCCAATCACCTTTGATGGCGATTTCCAACGCGGTTGCGGCACATAGCCCCAGTCATCACTCAGTGTGATGCAACTTTCCCAGGGATAGGCCAGTTGCTCGTGTGGAATGGTCTGCTCGGGAGTCTGGTAGTTTTCATAAGGGCCGCGGATAGTGCGATCCACCACTATCAAGCCTGGCTGGTGACGGCGCGCCATCGACACGATTTCAGGCATGTGGATATCTTGATTATTCTCGGCGCATACCCAGCCACCATCCAGCCACAGGATATCAACCGGGCCATAACCTGCCATGATTTCTTCGATCTGCCGATAGGTAAACTGGCAGAATTGCTCCCATCGCCACGGATATTTCTTGATAGGATAATTTACATTGCGACCACGATTGGGATATACATCCCACCAGTAATATTGGCTGTGCCAGTCGGCCTTTGAAAAATAAGTTCCCAGCATGAAGTTTTCGGCCCGAAACGCATCGAGCACATGGCGCAGCACATCACTACGTGCATCGCCTGCAAAAGCATGGCGGGCAATGGTGTAGTCGGTCTCCCGGCTGTCGTACATGCAGAAGCCATCGTGATGCTTGGTGGTAAAAATCATATATTTCATGCCTGCTTGCCGCATCACTGTTGCCCACTGTTGTGGGTCAAACTGCACTGGCTTGAATTCGTCGGCCAGCCCGAAGTACCATTTGCGGTACTGCTCATAGGTGCGGGTGGTGTCGCGCTTGATCCAGTCTTCACAACAGATCGACCACGACTCCACGATGCCGGGCACCGAGTAAATGCCCCAGTGGAGCAACACACCAAACTTGAGATCTTGCCACTGGTGCAACTTAGCCAGCACGTCGGGCTCCGACGGCCATTGATAATCGGCTGCAGCCGACTGCTTGTGCACACCGTCTTGCGCAATGGCCAAAACCACCACATAGCACCATGCCATGAGGGTAATGAAGATTCTTTGCATAGAGTACGCTATTTTAATTGCTGCAAATGTAGGGCATTTCCACCTAAAAAACAAAGCGCACCCGCCTTAATCGAATTTTTATGGCAAAAAATGGTTGTTTGCAACTTGGTTGCGAAGAATTTGCTGTAATTTTGCAGTGAAATAAAAAAGACCGATTATGTTAGATGCTTTCTTGATGATGCTGCACGGCATGTCGCCCTACTTGCTGCTGGGATTCCTTATTGCAGGTGTACTGCACGCTTTTGTGCCGGCATCTATTTACTCTCGTTACTTATCGGGTACCGGCTGGCGTTCGGTGGGCACAGCGGCACTATTCGGCATTCCGCTGCCACTGTGCTCGTGTGGTGTGTTGCCCACGGCCGTGAGTCTGCGGCGCAGCGGTGCCTCGCGTGCTGCCTCCACATCGTTCTTGATAGCCACACCGCAAACCGGTGTCGACAGCATTGCCGCCACCTATAGCATGATGGGGTTGCCATTTGCAATCCTGCGGCCTGTTGCGGCTCTGGTTACAGCACTAGCCGGAGGCATGGCAGTAGGGGCGCTGGAACGCCGCGGCTCTCTGCCCGACGTGCAGCAAGATGCCAACTATGAGTTTAGCACCGTCAAGCCGGGTTTCTGGCCCAAGGTCGTAGAAACCATGCGTTATGGCTTCTTTGAAATGATGCAGAACATAGGTCGCTGGCTGGTGCTTGGCCTGGTCATCGCCACGCTCATCACCGTGCTTGTGCCCGACGACTTTTTTCAGACCTACGCCCGCTACCCATTCTTGAACATGCTGGTGATTTTGGCAATAGCTGTGCCCATGTATGTGTGTGCCACAGGGTCTATTCCTATCGCCGCCGCTCTCATGATGAAAGGTCTCTCGCCCGGTTGTGCACTGGTGTTGCTCATGGCCGGACCGGCCGCCAACTTGGCCTCGGTGTTGGTCATCTCGCAGGCATTCGGCCGAAAAGCCACTGTTGCCTATCTGGCTTCTATCATCGTCGGAGCCATGGGATTTGGCCTGCTTGTAGACTACTGGCCAGGGATGCGCGACATGTTTGTCAACGCTATGCCCATGCAACACCACGCCATGCACCACGCCATGAATGTATCTTGGCTCAACTGGCTGTGCAGTGGGCTTCTGCTTATTTTTCTTGCCGTGGCCATGGGCGCAAAATATTGGAAATCATATCAACTCAGAAAAAACAATAAGACAATGGAAAAGAAAGAATTTAAGGTTAAAGGCATGATGTGCAACCACTGCAAAGCTGCCGTAGAAAAAGGGCTTGCATCGCTCGATGGCGTCACGGCTGTTACCGTTGACTTAGCACAAGGAATCGCCTATGTGGAAGGCAATGTAACCGACGAGGCCGTGCGTGCCAAGGTCACCGAACTTGGCTACGAAAACGCTTAGTAACCTTTACTACAGAGTGCAGAAAAAAGTCACCAGGAACGGCACGGTGAAATCCACGATGAAGCCGTGAAAGATGGAGAGCATCACAAACTGCGATCCACTATACTGCGTGATGATGGGCAACGTGGTGTCCATCGTGGTGGCTCCGCCCACCGAGATGGGCGACAATGGCCCGAAGTAGCGCACCAGCAACGGCGCGCCCAACAGGGTGAATATCTCACGCACGATATTGGCCAGTAGAGCCACTGTGCCCAGTTCAGGGCCACGATATTGCGTGATGAACACACTGGACAGTGAATAGTAGCCAAAACCCGACCCCACAGCCAGGCAGTCGGCCAGCGAGCGATGAGGCAGCAACAACGTGGTAATGCTGCAGCCGGCCAGTGTGCCCACAATGGTCATCAGCGGCTGTAACGCAAGCACCGGATTCAGTTTGCGAAAACTCTTGAGCACTTCAGTATTGTGCCCTACACTCATGCCCACACAGAACATGAGCGCGCACAAGGTTACGTAACTCACGTCGCCATACGCATTCAGGTCGGGCAACCAGTGGAACAATCCACACACAATGCCCACCACAAAGAAACCCACTATGATGAGACTGCCCTTCACCGACGCCCTCCTTTCTCTTTTTTCTGCGACACATGCCACAGTCCCCAGGCCAGAACCACACTACCGGCTATGCCGGCAAAGGCCAGCAACAACGCTTCCAGCCCTAGGTCTTTCAAGCCCATGATGATGCGTTGGTTCTGCCCCACGGCCACGCCCAGGAAAAACAGCAACAACCACACCAGCACAGTGATGAGCGCACCCAGCCACGACAGCCGTTGCTTGCGCAAGAGCAGTCCCAGGCCGATTCCGCTAAACATGATGGCTACAATCTTCAGCATCTCCCGAAGTCCGTGTTATTCAGCCAAATCGCTGTATTTGAGGTGTTCGGAATTGACCAGCACCAACTTGCCGTCGCGCCACTCATAGGTACTGATATCCAGGTCGTTATCGAGGCGCCATATTCCCACAATGCGCTTTTCGGCCGGATAGATTTCGGGATCATTGATTTCATCAAAACCTTCAACCTCTCCTTTTAAGAAACAATGCGATGGCTGGTCCCACAAAAAAGCCGTGTAGGTGAAATTGCCGAACATATTCACGGGGCCGTTGCATACCAGCAGGTCGGGGTAACCATCAAAATTAATGTCTTCTTCCAGTATGTTTCCGAAGCCTTGCCAGTTGATAGTATCGAGTGGCTCGGCCCACACCGTCCGCACTTCGGTGCGTCCGGCGCCATCGGTTATATGAACAAATATAGAATCGGCAATGCAGTCTTGCTCATCATTTTCATCACACACCATGTGCACCTCGGTGCGGAATGTGTAATCACTCCGCTCAGGCACATAACGAGTCTGCGCCACACCAGTCAAAACCACCATGGCTAACGCAACATAAAACAATCGCTTACTCATCGTTTTTATCCATTTTGGGTTCCAAATCACAAAGGTAATGTTTTTTAGTGAATTTTTGAGTTTACTTAACCGGGTTTTTAAAAATGTGGATAACTTATGACCTATGATTCAAGAATAATGAGTAATTTTGTCATTTGTAATATTTACCGACAACGCTAACTAATAACCTATATTATTTTAATGATGAAAAAAATGATGCTTATGGCTACTTTGATGGCAATGACAATTGCGCCAACCACTGTAACCGCACAGACACACGGGCTGAACCGTGCCGACATGAACTTGAGTGTGAACCCCGGCGATGACTTCTATGAGTATGCCGGTGGAGGCTGGATGAAGGCCAACCCGCTCAAACCCGAGTATCCCAGTTATGGCGTGTTTAACGACCTGGCCGAGAACAACCGCAACCAACTCAAGGAACTCTTTGCCAACCTGGGCAAGACCAAGCACGCACAGGGCACCGTGGGTCAAAAAGTGACCGACCTCTACAATCTGGCTATGGACAGCGACCGCCTCAACCGCGAGGGTGCCGCACCGCTCAAAGCCGACCTGACCGATGTGGCCGCTTTCAAGAAAGCCAACCTCACCGCATTTCTGGCCAAGACACACCTCACGCTGGGCAATCCGTTCTTTGGCATTGGCGTTGAGACCGACCTCAAGAATAGTGACATGAACGTGATGTGGGTAAGTGCTGGAACCAGCGGACTTCCCGACCGCGACTACTACCTGAATACTGATGCCGACAGCAAGAAACTGCAGCAGACCTACCGCGACTACATGGTAAAATTGTTCATGCTGTGCGGCGGCTATAAGAAGTCGGCCGCCACTCGGGCTGCCAAGACGATTTACGACATGGAATACCAGTTTGCCCAGGCTAAGATGAGCCGCGCCGAAGCACGCGACTACAACAAACTCTATAACATCTACACCATCGACCAGCTCCAGAAGTCCTATCCCGCCATCCAGTGGCGACAGTACTTCGACTTGATGGGTGTGAAAAATCTGGACTGGGTGATTCTGGAACAGCCCAAGGTGATGGACGTGGCACAAAAACTCATGGCCACTCTCAGCGAGCAGCAAATGAAAGACTACTTCTCATGGCTGATCATTTCCCGCGCCACTGGCCATCTGAGCGACGAGATTGGTGAAACCGCCTTCAATTTCTACGGCCGCACCCTGAGCGGACAACAGGAACGCCAGGCACGCTGGAAACGCGCGCAAAACATCCCCAACAGCTTACTGGGCGAAGCCGTGGGCGAACTCTATGTGAACAAATACTTTGCACAAGGCAGCAAGGAGAAGATGCTCAAACTCATCAACAACCTGCGCAAGTCGCTGGCCGCACACATTGCAGGCCTCACATGGATGAGCGACACCACTAAGGTGAACGCACTGGTCAAGCTCAACGCTTTCACTGTAAAGATCGGCTATCCCGACAAGTGGCGCGACTATAGCGGACTGCAAGTCGACCCCGCTAAATCGCTCTACGAGAACATCAAGGCTGCAAGTATCTATGAGACTCGCCGCAATCTGGACAAGTGCGGCAAACCAGTTGACAAGGACGAGTGGGGCATGACACCGCAAACGGTTAACGCCTACTACAACCCTACCACTAACGAAATCTGCTTCCCGGCTGCCATTCTGCAAGCTCCGTTCTTCGACGTAGAGGCCGATGATGCTACCAATTATGGTGCCATCGGCGTAGTGATTGGCCACGAAATGACCCACGGATTCGACGACCAGGGTCGCACCTTCGACGCTGCAGGCAACATGGTGGATTGGTGGACCGAAGGCGATGCCCAGCGATTCAATGCACAAGCTGAGAAACTGGCCGCACAGTTCGACGAATATACCGTGGTTGATGACTTGCACGCCAATGGACACCTCACGCTGGGTGAGAACATCGCCGACCAGGGTGGCCTGCGCATTGCCTACGATGCCTTCAAGCAGACACAGCAGTTTAAGGACGGCAAGCAAATGGACGGATTCACCCCTGCACAGCGTTTCTACCTGAGCTACGGACGCATTTGGGCCGAAAACTCCAGCAACGAGTACCTGTATCAGATCACTAAAAGCGACCCCCACTCCATCGGCCGCCTGCGTGTGAACTGCACACTGCGCAACATCGACACCTTCTTCGAGGCATTCGGTGTTAAGCCCGGCGATAAGATGTGGCGCGATCCTGCCGACCGTGCCATCATCTGGTAATAGGCTCAAGACCATATTTTCATATACACACACCGCGATGCAACGTGAACAAGACGTCTACGTGCATCGCGGCTTTTTTAGCTGACAACCAGCACATACAGCCTACTATTTTTAATGGTTTTACGTTAATACCATTAAAATTTAAGCTTCAATGCTTTTACAATTACATTTTTCAATGTAAATTTGCATGAACAAATATATCTTTCCCTTGCTACACTTTAACAACCAATAAAACAAAACATTATGAACCAAATTTACTCTATTTTACTTTCCCTGCTGATTTTAGCCAACTTTACTGCTACAGCTCAGGAACCCGAAACTGTGGACAATGCTCCAAGCAATGTCACCATCATTGATGAGGCACCTGCCGGCACTGTCAAGATGTATCACCGAACTGGAAACTCATTGATAGTCAAAAACCTAAAAGTGGTAGATGTCGCTCAAGATGGCGACATGGAAGTCATCTATGGCGATGACGGATTTGTCTATCTGAAGGATCCCGTTTGCTACTACACCGTAGGCTCTTATGTTAAGGGCACACTGCAAGGCAATCAAATCACCATTCCACTGGGGCAAAAACTGCATTTTTACAACGACCTCAACCTCATCACTTATTGCTCTGAGTTATGGTTTGGAGATGTTAAGCGCACATATTACGATAGTGTACTTACATCGGGAAGCGTAGCACGCGACACCGACACTGCCGAAGCCATCTTTGAAATTGACGGTGATAACATCAAGCTTTTAGACAGTAACCCCGACCGCGTGCTTGCCGTCTTCTTCGACGACACCAATCGCTGGGCATATTTTGCCGACTACTGCAGCGACAACACGCCCGATTACTCTCCAGTAAAACCAGCCACGCCCCAAATCAATTCTATCGAAATCGACGAGGTGAACTGGACTGCACACATGACTTGCTTTGTGCCTCTAGTAGACATCAACGGCCGTCCCATTGCATCGCAAAAGCTCTATTATCGCATCTTTACCGACGTTGAGCGCAGCATCGACCAGTTTATCGTATTCCCCGAAGACTACACAGGTGTGGACGAAGGTCTTACCGAAATACCTTACGTATTCGATAATGGCTTGCAAATCACGATGGGAGCCTCCAAATTTGAACTCATCACACCGCTGGCCGGAGTTCTCAACCGTGTAGGCATCCAGTCGGTATATATCGATGACAACGGTGCTCAATTAGCACCTGCCACGAGCATCGAACCGGGAAGCGCGCCCAACGAAAGCGACATCTTCTGGTATGAAATTAAACCTTACGAGTTCACAGGTGTGAGCGCTATCCAAACCAACAAGCGTGTTGCTAAAGTGCAATACTACAACCCCAGCGGAATGGTCAGCACAGTTCCATTCAACGGCGTGAACATAGCTGTCACCACCTACTCCGACGGAAGCACCAGCACCACTAAGGTTGTGCGCTAATCCATACATTAATCACCAACCGCTCGGCCATGTGCCGAGAAACGCAGCACCACAGAAGCGGCTCGTGGCTCACGCCACGCGGCCGCTTCGTCGTTTCATTTATCACAGGGCACATCTTCGAAGTACCGCATTCGATACGGTCACCTTTCACACAGTGCCGCCCAAAGCTCCGCCGTGAACGGCACAATGTATTAAGCACACCAGCAAGTCTCCGACTTGCATTAAAGACCTAGCCCTTTACTAGGAATTTACAATTATTCAATTTGAAATCAACTTGTTACGGCAGTGTTGAAAACTTTTATCGGACAGCCATCATTCTTAATAGAGCTGAATGTGAGGATCTTTTAGAGACTGTGCATGCTCCGTTCACCCAATTATTTGATTGAAGCGCAGCGCTTTGACTCGATAAACAGGACAGACCCAATCTCAGCGATTTAACGAAATTTGAAAATTCTTGAAAGATAGTACGCACACATGGTTAATACTGTAGGGGGACAAAATAAAGAATCCCCCACGGCATTCTTTTTTGACATTGTAATGCTGTGGGGGACCCTAATGCTAGTTAGATATTGGATTTCTACTCAAGTATCAGTAAATAAAAGCTCAACATCGGCTTAAATGAAATTGGGGCGTCTTTGGACTGTGATCAGTATCATCAGCACGGGTTAAAAATCACACTGCAAAGTTCGCTCCAAAACGTGCTTTCGAGATAGGATATTTTAAAGAAAAAATTGTATATATTGAATAATCTGAGCTTAAAAAATTGTCTATTTTTAAACTTTCAATATCTTATTTCATTGATTTTATGATGTTTAAAAAATTAAATAGATTTACTTCCGATAAAAGTAGTTGTCAGGAGAAAAAAGCAGAACGTTGCAGATAAATTGAAGAACTGGTAGTGCGTAAACACACACAGTAGGAATCATCTCGAAGTAATGGGAACTGCATGAAAAGGACAACAATATCATGTGGCACGTCTTTTGATATGAGGCTGTATAGCTAATGCTTTATTTAACGCGAGTTCAACGAAATTAAGTCATTGCTAATCATCTTCCAGGTTAGGAACCAATGGGGCATGCCGTATGCAAATCATGCCCTTGCTTGAAATCTATTCAGGCGAATCCCATTGACGCTGGAAGAAGTGGTCAAAAGTACCGGTGGAGTGTGTTATGCCACACTTTGCGTAAACCACACGCTCCATACCCGCTCTAGCCTTGAAAGAAGGGTTGTCAACACGCAGATTTACTATTAAGAATTTCACTGAACTCACGTTAATTCACCGATGGAAATTTCGTCAAATTCACGTTATATAGAAAGATCAAAAAAAAGAGGGTGTGTCATAATTGTGTCACATCCTCATTTTGTAATATGTTGTAAAACATATAACAAAGCCTCTACTTTCCCAAGCGGAGGCTTTGTCATGTCAAAAAGTTTTAGTAACTTTGTGACAATCAATTTATAA
>JAGAYZ010000050.1 GCA_017940245.1 Muribaculaceae bacterium
ATCTTCGAAGCACCTTTCTAAGTCGCTGTCTCTCACCAAGCTGCGCACATCTTCGATGTTGCTTGCATGGTGTTAAAGAAATGGTCGCATCTTCGATGCGCCTGCGTTTTCAACGCTTTTTCTGAATTATTACACACCCTGAGTCAAGGTCAAGCCTTTTACAAGGAATTCACAATTACTCAATTTGAAATCAACTTGTTACAGCGGTGTCGAAAACTTTTATCGGACAGCAATAAAAATTAATACGTGACGTTGGCTTGCGGCCGAATTTACTTTCGCTCGGTAAAGCAAATAAAAACAAGTTTTTTTTGCTTTTCGCTCGCTTATTCGTAACGTTGGCTTGCGGCCGAAGTTACTTTCGCTCGGCAAAGCAAATAAAAACAAGTTTTTTTTGCTTTTCGCTCGCTTATTCGTAACTTTGGGGGCAAAAAAGATGGATACCCTGCAGCATATCATCATAGACAACACGCTGTCACGCGTGGGCGACGAGCAGTTTGCCGGTTACTTGTGCCATGCCTACTGCCACCACGGAAAGTGCACCTTTGACTACAATGGCCACTCGTTTTGCTTGTCGGCTGGCGATTGTATGATTATACCACGGCGCGGCGATTTGATTGGCAATTTGTGCGAAAGCGCCGACTTTGCAGTGCAGGTGATCTATGTGACGCAAGAATTTATCGAAGTGTCCACGCCGCAGAGTAACTACGGCATGAAAGGTCACTTGGCATTGTTTGAAAATCCCATCATGCACCTCACTCCGGAGCAGCAGGTGCGTTGCGCCACTAATTTTTCTGTCATCAGCGACCGACTCGCCGAGCCTGGACATCGCTTCTATCGCGAGGTGCTCATCAATGCCGTTCAAGCCATGATTTTGGACTTTTTCGACTTTCATGCTCAACTCTATGGTGGCGACCGCATCAGTTCCCAGCAGCACCAGCTCATGAGCCAGTTTATCGAGTTGCTGGAAAGGGGTGACTTCCGCCAGAACCGCGAGATAGGTTATTATGCCGATATTCTGTGCGTCACCCCCAAGTACCTCTCGGAGGTGTCAAAGAGAGTGAGTGGGTTGCCTGCCAACTACTGGATTACCCGCTACACCGCACTGGACATCAGCCGACTGTTGCGCGACCGCTCGCTCTCGTTCACCGACATTGCCGACATGTTTGGCTTCTCGTCGCAGGCCCACTTTAGCCGCTACGTGCTCAACAACCTGGGTGCCAAACCCAGCGACTTCCGTGAGTAAAACCCCGAATATTCCGTTTTGATAAAATTGCCCGAAAAATCTGTAACGGTGCTGTAGGAGCACGGCAGTAATTTTGCATCGTGAAAATCATTAATCAATTATCAAGACTATGGATTTCAGGATGCAAGATCGCGCAGAATTGAAGGCTTTAGTAGATTTCTACGCAACCGAGAGCGACAAGAACAACCAAGACTGCTATGTGGAGATTTTCCGCCCCGACATTAAGCTCGATGTCTATTTCGGTGACAAACTGGGCATGCAGGCTCGTGATGTGAATGACATGATTCGCCAGTACAAGGCATTCGGTGCAGCCAAGGTGTCGTTTCACATGAACGGGCAGCAAAACGTGGATTTTGTCGACGACACTCATGCCACCGGCACATGCTATGCGCTGGCCACACTCGTGACCGAGCAAGACGGCAAGGACGTGCTCACCACTCACGCAGTGCGCTATTACGACAAATATGTGAAACTCGACGGGCGCTGGTGGATTAGTGAGCGCGAACAGCATTTCGAGTGGTCGACCAATCAGGTTCTGGGATAAAAATTGTGAGATATGGGAAAGACTTTAATCGCTTTTTATTCTCGACGTGGAGAGAACTACGTCAATGGCAGTATTCGCACCCTTAAGCTTGGCAACACCGAGGTGGTGGCCGCAAAAATCAAGGCCTTGCTACCCGAGGCCGATGTGTTCCAAATCGACACCACCTATGAATATAGCAAGTCCTACATGACCTGCATCGAGGAAGCCAAGCAAGAATTGCGCGACCAGGCCCGACCCGAGATGAAGAATCAGTTGGCCAGCATAGACCAGTACGATACCATCATTTTGGGATATCCCAACTGGTGGGGTACTATGCCCATGGTGTGTTACACCTTCCTGGAAGCATACGACTTTACCGGCAAGCGCATCATTCCCTTCTGCACCAACGAAGGCAGCGGAATGGGAAGCAGTGAACGTTTTATCAAGAAACTGTGCCCCACGGCCACGGTTTTGCCCGGAACCCCCATTCATGGAGCCGAAGCTGCCGTTGCCGACCGTCAGGCTCAAGCTATCGCAACAATGGTATGAAGTGGGCGTTTCATCACGGGTGCCGATTTGCTCATCGACGGTGGCTGCACCGCCAGCTATTGGTATGGTGACTTGCAATATTTAAAAACTACCCATTAAGTTATCATTGAACAACGTAAACACCCCACTCGCTGATGGCCTGGTGGTGTCGTTGCTGAGGTGTGGAGTCTTTCTGGTGCAGCCAAAGTGAACATTTTTTCCAAGAATGTAATGGCTTCATAAAAATGGCTGGCGCGCGACTTAATATCGGTCGCACGCCAGCTCTTTATGCTTGGTTTTGTCGGGCGATTTCTAGTAACCTACCGAGAGGGTGGTGTAGAATCGTGCTCCGTTCATCACAGCGCTCAAGGTGACGTAGCCTGTGGTGTTGCCGCCGAACCAGGTTGCCCCGGCTGCATCTACACTGATGGGAGGGCCATAGACGGCGCAGAGATCGTGGTAGAGGCGGTTGTAGCGGCTGCGGTCGGCATAGCCCGTAGAGATCACGAACTGTGCGTTGGCCAGGGCGCCATAGCTATCGTAGCTCAACATCACATCGGGCCAGAGCAGGTTCAGCATGCGCACGTCGCGCAGGTAGATAATGTTGGTGTCATAGCCATCGATGTAGTAGTTGTTGGTGTACAGATAGTTGAGCGAGATGTCAAAGAGCGAACCAAATCTCAGGCCCAGGATGCGGTCGATGACAGGAGCGCCGGCATAGGGGCGATAGTGCACAGGGACCACGGGGCGATAGTAGCGCAGGGGTGCAGGACGGTAAGGTCTTGCGGGAGGAGGCAAGGGCCGACTCCAGTTGCCGCGGTCGTAGTTGCGGCGGAAGTCATCGCGATAAGGGTTGTGTTCGGGTCGGGCCACGGGAGGACGATTGCCACCGCCAGGGCGAACATCGCCGCCACCACGGTTGTGATCCTTGCCACGGTTATCGCTATAGTTGTCGCCACCGCCCTTGTTGCCGGGCTTGTCACCACCGGGCTTGGTGCCGTTGTTCACCGTTCCGTCGGTAGTGGGGCGGCGATTGCGGGCGCTGCCACGCACCACGTCGGTAGCGGTCGAGTTGATGGCTTCGGGGCGCGTTGTTACCGTCGAGCCCGAGTAGGGGCGGGAGGTCACAGCAGTGCCTGCATTGCCCGAGCGGGTGGTGATGGTGCTGGGACGGGTAGTCACCGTGCTTCCGGTGCTTGGACGAGTGCGGGTCACGTCGCCACTGGTGCTGGGACGAGTGGCTGTGGTGCCGCCCATGCTGGAGCGAGTCACCGTCGTCGTCGAAGTGGCCGGACGAGCCGTGACCGTACTGGGACGCGAAGTGGTGGTGTTGCCCGTGGCGGGACGAGCTGTGACCACGCTACCCGAGCGGGTGGCTGTGCTTGTGCTGCCAGTGCTGGGACGGCTGGTGCCAACGGTGCGCTGGGTCGAAGTGGTGGCCTGGCGCTGTACCGAAGTGGCTGCCGAGCTGCTCGGGCGGCTGGGGGCAGTGCGCATGCTGCTCTGAGCGGCGGCACTGCGGCTATTGCTGCTCGACGATGAACGAGTCACCGACGATGTACTGCTGTTGCTGGTAGTTGGTCTTTGACGACCCGACATGCTTTGTGCCGAGGCGAAGGAAGCACCCAGGACCATGCTCCCCGCGAGCAAGATGCTCATCATCATGTTTCTTGTAGTCTTCATAACGCTTCGATATTAAATGGTGTCACAAAAGTAATCATTTATCTCGTTTGTTTGTCTTTTAGACCGGCAAAAAACGCGCCCGTTTAACCCTTTTTTCTTTTTCACGCTCCATTTCTCGACCAACGCCCCACCGCACCCGACCACCTACCGAAAACCACCGACCAACCATCCCCCCCACTCCGCGACACGGGTATAGTTCTTACCACATGAATTCTTCACCGACGAACTCAGACGTGCCGACCATGAAGTCCACGACATTGCCGATGGCAGATACGATGGGCGCATACAAAAGTTCCAACAAGGGATATCGAGATAGGCAGCTGCTATATGATAGCAGTCCGATAAATTGGAATTTCCTTATCTGCTTATGTGCGAACCGATAGTTTCTATTATTCGCATATCGGTAAACTTCTTCTTATATGGATCGAACTTCTGCTTTTTTACAGCATTAGGACTTATGCCTCGTGTCAGTCCTTGATCTTTGCGGACAAAAGATAGTCTATACTGCTGTTGACTACTGTCTTTTCTAATGATATCGTTATTGACATAACATCCCGCTGGCA
>JAGAYZ010000051.1 GCA_017940245.1 Muribaculaceae bacterium
CCATTTACTTTTCCATTACGGACGACCTTTTCAGAGCCGCAGAAAAAGCATTTTTTGCATACATAAACTTATAAATGCCGCAAATGTAAGCAATAATCGGTACTTTGAAAGATTTTATCCTAAAAAATGACCAATAGGCCTGTTTTGGGTTGTTTTTGTTGTCTTCATTTAATATTAGCTGCTTAAAATTTGGTTCTGCGCTCGCTTATTCGTAATTTTGCAGCCTGATTCAATGAGTTTGGGGGGTGCCATGCTTGCATGGCTGAGAACATACCCATAGAATCTGAACCGGATAATACCGGCGTAGAGAACAAAACTTATTTAACAACATCATGAAACTGAACAGATTCTTCACTGCTGCCGCCCTCATCGGTGCCAGCATCACGGTGGCTGCACAGACCACCGCCACGACCGACACCACACTCACCAAGTCGCTCGACGAGATTGAGGTGCTGGGAACTCGTGCCACGAGTAAAACTCCGGTGGCCTACACCAATGTTAACAAACAGCAAATCGAAGCGCTTAACCACGGACTGGATCTGCCATTCCTGCTGTCTACCACTCCAGGAATTCTCACCACCAGCGATGCCGGTGCCGGTGTGGGCTACACCAGCATACGCGTGCGCGGAACCGATGCAACCCGCATCAATATCATGGCCAACGACATCCCGATGAACGACTCGGAAAGCCACAGCGTCTTCTGGGTGAACACACCCGACCTGGCCGCCTCACTGCAGGACATCCAAGTGCAACGCGGCGTGGGCACATCGGCCAATGGAGCCGGAGCATTCGGCGCAAGCATCAATTTGCGCACACAGGGATTCACGCTGAAACCCTACGCACAGTTTGACGGCAGCTATGGCTCGTTTAACACCAACAAGGAGAGCGTGCGATTGGGCACAGGCTTGCTCAAAGACCGCTGGACGGTAGACGCGCGACTCACGCACATCGGCAGCAACGGCTACCGCGACCGCGCCTCCAGCAAGCTCTACAGCTACTTCTTGCAGGCCGGATGGCATAACCCGTCAACCAGCATTCGTTTCATCACCTTTGGCGGGCATGAAGAGACCTATCACGCATGGGACGGCATCAGCCGAAGCATGCTCAAGACCAACCGCACCTATAATCCCAATGGTGAAATCAAACGCGACGGCGACGTGGTGGGCTTCTATGAAGACCAAAACGACATCTACAAGCAGACCCACTACCAGCTGCTCGTTGAGCATAAATTCTCACCTGCGTTGCGGCTGAACGTTGGGCTGCATTACACCGACGGATATGGATACTATCAGGAATACAAGAACGCACGCACACTTATTGAATATGGCCTGAAACCGTTCAACATCGCCCAAACCGACGACCAGGGCAATGTGACCTCAACACAGGTGGAAAAGTCCAGTCTCGTGCGCCGCAAAATTCTGGATAGCAGCTTTGCTGGCGGCGTGTTCTCGTTGCGCTACGCCAAGAACCGACTCGATGCCACACTGGGCGGCGGCTTCAACCGCTATACCAACAACCACTATGGCCGCGTGCTGTGGGTGGAGAACTATGTGGGTGAACTGGATCCCAGTCATGAATATTACCGCAACAAGGGCGAGAAGAACGACTTCAACATCTACCTGCGAGGCAATTACACCCTGTGGCGCGGACTGAGCGTCTACGCCGACTTGCAGTACCGCCACATCGGATACATCATCAAGGGCGTGAACGACAAGTGGGACTGGACTGCTACCCCCGAGCGCATGCAGTTGCTCAACGTGGACGAGAAATTCGACTTCTTTAATCCCAAGGCCGGATTGAACTGGCAAATCAATCCCTATCACCGCGCCTACGCTTCGGTGGCCGTAGCACACAAGGAGCCCACCCGCAACAACTACAACGACGGACCGCTGCAAGTGCACCCGCACGCCGAGCGACTCGTGGATTGGGAACTGGGATATGCCTTTAGTAATGCACGATGGACAGCCGGCGTGAACGCCTACTACATGAAATACAAAGACCAGCTGGTGCTCAACGGCAAGCTCAACGAGATAGGCGAGCTCATGGCCGAGAATGTGCCCGACAGCTACCGCATGGGACTCGAACTCATGGCCGGATACCGCTTCACTAAGTGGCTGCGCTGGGACGTGAATGCCACACTGAGCAGGAACCGCATCAAGAATTATGTGGGATATGTGAGCGACTACAATGCCGACACCTGGGACGAAATGTGGACTCAGACCGCCATCGAATGTGGTAACACCACCATCGCCTTCTCCCCATCGGTGATTGCCAACAGCGTGATTGCTTTAGATTTGAAGGGATTCACCGCACAGTTCCAGAGCCAGTATGTGAGCCGCCAGTACCTGGACAACTTCCAGCGAAAAGACGACTCTATCGACGGATACTTTGTGAGCCACCTGCACCTGGCCTACTCGTTCACCATGCCGCATGTGAAACGCATCACCATGGGCGTGAGCGTCTATAACCTGTTCAACGCCAAGTATGAGACCAATGGCTACTCGCAGACGGCAGCCCTCTACAAGGGTGGCGACAAGGCGGCCGGCTACACGCTGAGCAGTGACCCGCGCTTCTATCCCATGGCCGATCTCAACATGCTGGCCCACATTTCATTACTATTCTAAAACGCCAAATTAGCGAAATGGTATTGAGGACATTTTACCTGCATCATGGTTAAAATGTCCTCATTCTTTTAACTAAAACAACCGACAAGATATGCAATACCTGGGTGAACTCATCTCCATCGGCGTGGCTTTCTCGTGGACGGCCACGGCACTGCTGAGCGAGTATGGCAGCAAGCGCATGGGCAACCTCACACTCAACGTGATGCGCATGGGGGTGACCCTCATTTTCTCCATGATGCTTTTCTGGGGCATGACAGGTAGTCCTCTGCCTGCCAGTGCGAGCAGACAAGCCTATCTGTGGATGATGCTTTCGGGGGTGGTGGGTTACGTGATTGGCGACTTCTGCCTGTTTCAGTGTTACATCATCATCGGCTCCAAGTTCGGCCAGTTGTTCATGACTCTGGCCCCCATCGCAGCCGCCATTACCGCCTGGGCCACACTGGGCCAACAGATGCGTCCACAAGGCATCCTGGCCATGGCAGTGACGCTCGCCGGCATCGCCATCACGGTGCTGGGACGGGGCGACCATCACAAAGTGTCGCTCAAGTTGCCGCTCAACGGCGTACTCTTCGCCATAGGAGCCGCGGTGTGCCAGGGCGTGGGACTGGTGCTGAGCAAGATAGGCATGAATCACTACGAGGCTTCCATTGCCACGCAAGAGGCTCCTTGGATGCTGCCATTCTTTGCCAACTTCTTCCGCTGCATTGCTGGCATCATCGGCTTTTTGCTGCTGATGCGGTTCCGAGAAGGGTTCCGTTCTCTGCGCCACAACGTCACCGACCGCAAGAGCCTAGCGGCTGCCGTGTCCACATCCATCTTCGGGCCGTTCATCGGGGTGGGATGCTCACTCATGGCCGTGCAATACACCAGTGCCGGCATCGCCAGCACGCTCATGGCGCTCACTCCCATCATCATCATCCTGCCGGCGCGCTGGCTCTTCCACCAGCCCATCACCGCCCGCAGTGTGCTGGGAGCCGCCATCTCCTGCCTCGGTGTCAGTCTGTTCTTCCTGTTGTAGTCAGCATTATGCATGCCTTGAGAAGGGCAAAAAATCAGTTTCTTCTTCATAACGGCACGAAAAATCGGGATTTTTATCTATATTTGCACTTGGAATAAAAACAGACAACTATGAATGCACTAGAACTAAACGCTGAAATCTATCGCACACTAGGCATCATCGCCGATGACGAAGGACTGCTCA
>JAGAYZ010000052.1 GCA_017940245.1 Muribaculaceae bacterium
AGCCACCGGAACCCACACTTTTTCCCGATTTTTTCAATTAGGGGGGCTTACTTTTTTGAAAAAAACATCCGCAACGCCTGTTGATCGGCATTGCGGACGGGTCATTTATCGATTTTTAAGTTTTAGCGGACACCAATAAAAGTTAATAATCACGATGCAAAGAAAAAGACCACCTCGGCCAATCTGTGGCAGAGGTGCGTCCTGATGATTATTTTTCTCGAAAAAACTTATACGATGGGGTCTGGGCAGTAGTCTTTGCGCTTGCAGGTTTTGCAGTGTTTGCCGATCCAAACGTCATCAAACTGCTTCATGGCCTGCTCGACGATTTGAGGATCATCGGTCAGGATGCCTGCCTCAAAGTTGCGCTTATCGCTGCTCTTCATGCCGATGCCGGCGCCCGTGAGGTTAGCGCTACCGATATATACCTCCTCGCAGTCAAACACCAGCATCTTGAAGTGAACCCTGGGACACAGCACTCGCTCCAACCGGTCATACAGCGCAGGATACCTGTCAAAGTCCTCCCTGAAGTTCGCCCCCGGCTCCTTAGCATGAATCAGCCTCACCTCAACCCCTCGCCGAATCAGCAACGCAATTAGCGCCAGGAAAGGGGTGAGGTTCGCTCTTCCTTTCTTTCGCTCGGCAGAAAGAACAAGTTCTCTCTCCTCTCGCTTACCCGAAAGGTTCTTCTCCTTACCAACCTCTACATACAGGTCCTTAATGTCGGCCGTCCCAATCCACAACGACCGCTTCGCCCCCATCGCCCCCTCCAGCGCCGAGGAATAATGACCACTATCTGAAATGAATTGCAGCATTGTTTTCCTGGATTATCTTGGCAAACCTTGTTGCGCTATTTCAAAAAACGCCTTTTCAATTTCGCTTACAATCTCATTGGCAAAATCCCCTTTTTTCATTTCACGTAATGTATGCAGACTATTCCAGTCACTTTTCCCTTCAAAGTACTCCCAACCTAAGGGATAGTCTGCATTTCTTGGATGATGAGACCATGCATCTATCATTTTAGCGTTTTCAATTAATTGTGCCCCATTATATAAAAGTCCTCTGAGCCATCCGCTGTTTCCGTATCTTTCAATATTGTATCGCCATGAAGGATAATCAGAGTTTTTAATTTCAATCTTATCCTTGTTACCTTCCCGTAAAAATTCAAATCCATGTTCTTCAAGCTTTGTTTTTATTCCATCTAGAAATTCATCCTTAATTCTTCGACTGAATTCTAACTGTAAATCTAGAATGTTGATCGTAGTCTCAAAATTATCATCACGGCTGAGAAAATCGATAATCTCTCTGTTATCCATAATATCTGTTGTTAAATTATTTAATAGTGATTTATATTGTCTAATGATGAACCTTGCGTCAGCGTCACTTGTTCTCTCTTCAGCGGGGGTGAGCCAGTTTTCAACAATATTGACGTGCTTCGCGGAATAAGCAGGAATGATTACCAGCCGTTCATTGATAAGATCTCGAATCTCACTATCCCATGAAGAAGAATTGGGCTCTTTGTTGGGATCAAGAGGCAAATAAACAAATGCGTCTATTGTAAAGCCCCGTTTTTTTAAGGCTCGGTAATATTTGGGAAGCTGGCGATATGTGTCTGGAGCATTGTTCAATTTGTTCTCAATTACGATGCAATGTTTATTCCCCATGATGAGAATGTCAATTCTGCCTGTCAATTCTCCGTCATTAGTGGAATGTTCTTTGACGACTTTGCAATCGACGTAATATTGCTTGTCCACGAGTTGCTTTTTTCTGTTTATCATATCAATAAACAAATTGACATACAGATTACCTTCGCCATGTTTCTCATCTGGAGATAATAATGCTGCAATAATATCACCATGAAAGGTTTCACGATAGTAGTAATCCGAAATTAGATAGAACACGTTGAACCCAGGATCCATCCGTTTCTCTTTGTTTTCTTTATACTGCCTTAATGGTTCCTTTAGTTGTTCAAAAAAACTATAAAGTTCGTTTTGAGTCATAGTTGTATGTTATTATATTTTACAAAATTAATGAATTCAACTATCTTTATCAAAAGTCAGAGGATAGAGATTATAACAGTTCTCTTGCTATCCAGGCGCAGGCCTCGGCGTCGGCGAGGGCGTGGTGGTGATTCTCTAATTGGAACCCGCAGGCGGCGGCCACGGTCTGGAGTTGATGGTTTTCTAAGTCGGGTTGCAAGCGGCGGGATGCGGCAAGCGTGTCGAAGAACTCGTACTCGGGATAATCCATCTGATAGGTGCGGAATACGGCGCGAAGGCAACCCTCGTCAAAGGGGCGGTTGTGGGCGACCAGCGGCAGACCTTTGATCAAAGGCTCAATCTGCGCCCACACGTCGGGGAACACCGGGGCATCGTCGGTGTCAGTACGACACAGGCCATGCACCTGAGTGCACCAGTAGTTATAATAGTTGGGCTCGGGCTGGATGAGCGAGTAGAACTTGTCCACAATCTCTCCGTCCCGAACAATGACCACACCAACCGAACAAACCGAAGAGCGATCATAGTTGGCGGTCTCGAAATCTATTGCTGCAAAGTCGGTCATGATTTGTTGTTATTATAAATGTTGTGCATATTATTGACTATCTCGGCCATCTCGTGGCGCAGCGAGCTTGGTTGCAGCACCTCGATGGCGTCGCCGCTGTGCAGTAGCTCCTGCACGAAGTCGAACTGCGGACGCAGGTAATACTGGAAGATACTATAATCGTCGTTTCGCTCAATCTCTTGCTGCGACTCATGTAGTGGCAAATCGCGGATGTACCGAGCCTGATCGGCCATCACTTTCAATTTAATGATTTGCTTGTGGATGTCTTTATTGGCTATGATACCAAAACATCCGTCAAAATACTGCTCGGCGCTCCAGTTTTTGGGCATCTTGAATGTGACATCGGTAACCGATAGCTGCCGGATGCGGTCGAGGGCATAAATGCGCGGCTCGTCATAGCCCTCACTCAGCGCCACCATATACCACCGCTGGCGATATAGTTTTACACAATAGGGCTGCACATCAAAGTTATATTCTTCGTTTCTCCAGTAACTGTAATAGGTGATGTTGAGCATGTGGTTCTCCTTCATCGCCTCGATGATAGGTTGCAGATACTCTTGTCCGGAGGGCACATACTCCAGCAGTATTCGGTCTTTGATACCCAAACAGCTTGCCAAAGTGTTGGTCACGCTGTAAGTGTTGAAGATCCATGAGCGAATGCCGTTGTTTTTAATGTCATCCTCGTTCTGAATGAAATAGCAGTACTCGCCTTTACGCTCGTTGTCAATGAAGATGCCAAACATGTCCAAAATGGCTTCCCGCCAGCGGTCAAAAGTTCGTTTGGGTAAGCTCTTACCATTGCTGATGTCATCATCGAGCCATTTCTCGTTCAACTCCTCATAGGTAATCTTGCCCGCCTGATAGACAGCATTGATAATCCACACGTACTTGCTAATCTGGCTCTGTCCTCGTTCATTATCTTTTTTAGACATAACACATGTTTTTTATAGTTCGCCACAAATTTACAAAAAACCTACGCCATTTTGTGGCAGAAGTTTCTTTTTTTTCAACTCAAAGACAAAAACACTACATTTCTCGCTGACTGCAGGTTCGTCAAAGTTACAACTCTCACGCTCAATAGACTGTAATGCATCGTCGATTATTCGATCAATCACAGGTTCCTTTTTATTTGCGATTTTATCAATTTTTGTCTAGTTCGTGTTCTGAAAGATATTTTTGAAACTTAAATAAGTAAATACACTTTTCATTACTTAAATTTTCGTTTTGATGTGTTTCAATGAAATGGTTCAAATGGTAATTCGCTGCGAAACGCATTGCCATTTTTTGCTTTTCTCATTTTCACGCACTGATGAGAAAATGAGAAAATGAGAATTATCCACTTAGAACTTGGAGATGAAACGTGTGATGAAACTCTAGTCGGGTCATCAACCGCAACACAATGCGGCCATCTTCCGAAAAAAATGAATTTCGGGGATGGCCGTTTTTTCTCGGTATCATCAATTTCTTCGTTCTGCCTGGCTTATAAATCGGGATTTTTGTCTAAATTTGCACGCATTAAAAACAAAACTGCGATATGCCCTATTTTTCAGTCATAGTGCCGGTATATAACCGGCCTGCCGAGGTAGAAGACTTGATGCGCTCGCTCGCCGAGCAGTCGCTGCAAGACTTCGAAGTGATGATTGTGGAAGACGGATCCACCGTGCCCTGCCGCGACGTGGTGGAGCGCTACAGCGACCGTGTGGACGTCCATTATTTCTATAAAGACAACGAGGGGCGCAGCCTGGCGCGCAACTATGGCATTGAGCGAGCCACAGGGAAGTACTTTATCTTCTTCGACAGCGACTGTGTGATTCCGTGCGACTACTTCAAAACCTTGCGCGCCGCGCTCGAGAGCGACTATGTGCCATGTTTCGGCGGGCCCGATGCAGCTGGCGACGACTTCACCGATGTGCAGAAAGCCATCTCGTTTTCGATGACGGCCTTCCTGACCACCGGTGGCATACGCGGTGGAAAGGTGCAACTGGAAAAATTTGTGCCCCGCTCGTTCAACATGGGCTACAGTCGCGAAGTGTGGGAGCGTGTGGGCGGCTTCCGCGAGATGTTCAGCGAGGACATCGACATGAGCACCCGCATTCGCCAGGCTGGATTCGCCATCCGCCTCGTGCGCGAGGCCTATGTCTATCACAAGCGGCGCACAAGCATTGCCAAGTTTGCCCGGCAGACGCACGTGTTCGGCATGTCGCGCATTACGCTCAAGTTGCTATATCCCGACAGCCTCAAGTTGGTGCACACCCTGCCGGCACTGTTTGTGCTAGGCTGCGTGGCACTCATCGTCCTGGCCCTGGTGTGGCGCTGGTGGGCCATTTTGCCACTGGTGCTGTATGCGGTGCTGTTGTGGGTGAGCGCACTGTGGCAGACACGTAGCTTGAAAATCGCTTCACTGGCTGTTGTCACCAGTTTTGTGCAACTGTGGAGCTACGGTACAGGATTTATCCGTGCCTATGTGTGGAAAATACTGTTGGGGCACGGCCGCGACATCGAGCAGGAAATAGCCATGCGTAAAGGCAAATGATACACGTCATGGATGAAATCGTTTCAAGAGCACTGAAAGATAGCCTCACCCAGGATTCCCGCCCTCGTGAGAAGGCTATGGCGCTGGGTCCCGACAAGCTGAGCACGGCCGAGTTGCTCGCCATTTTGGTGGGCAGTGGCAGCCGCGGCGAGAACGTGGTGGATTTGTGCAACCGCATTCTCGCCGACCACGACGGCAAGTTGTACCTGATTGCAAGGCGGGGAATGCGTGAACTCACGAAAAACTATCGCGGCATTGGCCAGGTGAAAGCAATCGAAATCATGGCGGCTCTGGAACTGGCGCGGCGCTATCAACTGGAACAATTCGACGAAACCACACAAGTGACCAGCAGCCAGGTGGCCTACAACTATATGCGCCCACTGATGAATCATCTGCGCCACGAAGAGATGTGGGTGCTCATGCTAGACCGCGCCCGCCACATTATGCATCGTGAGCGCATCAGCAGCGGTGGAACAGCCATGACGGCCGTAGATGTGAAAATGCTGGTCAAACCGGCGGTGGAATTGCTGGCCGACGGCATCATCATGGCCCACAACCATCCCAGCGACACACCTCGGCCCAGTGCACAAGACGACCACCTCACCGAGAAAGTGAAGCAAGCCTGCAAGGTGCTGGATATTCAACTGGTGGATCACATCATCGTGTGCCGCGGTGGCAACTTTTACAGTTACAACGACAACGGCCGCCTTTAGTGCCGCGCACTCACATCTACCATCATGCTGGCAGTGCGGAAACGCAGCAGATTGTCGGCAAGCCGCTTTTCGCCCACGTTGAGGCTATAGTTTTTTTGCGACATGGCCTTAACAACATTAACCGAGAAGACTATACTGTCGCCGCCGGCACTGTAGCGATAGGATACGTTGCGGTTGGCCTCATTGAGCAGCTGCAGTGAGTCGCCCGGGCCAAACTCCAGGTATTTCTTGATTTCGCTGCATGCCACAGCCACCTGCACATTGCGCCTGTCGGCCGCACTGCGGTTAGCGATGAGAATGTTCATCGTGCCCGTGTTGGTGCATGCGCAGCAGGCCAGACACAACATGATATATAGGAAGTGGCGTTTCATCTCTTCATTTCATGAATACTCTTAATTCCGTCGCGGCACAAGCACACGCGGTAGCGCTTGTACTCGCTGTGGTTTTTATATTTACACTGGATCACAAAGTTCAGGTAATAAACCTTGTCGCCCATCACCGTGTTGGGACTGGCGGTGCCATCGTTGACAAAGAGCGGCACCTGTGGGTTGTCCATCTTGCGCATGAAGGCCGAGAGATTGAAGCGCACGATGTTGTTGATGCCGGTCAGGGGATAGGCCGATAGTTCATCGACGCGCTTGCGCTTGAGGTGGACATACTTGCGATACTGGATGACCTGTTCATCCACACCACGGTTGATAACAAGTGGCGACTTGCGTGCGCGCGTGGCCTTGACGTGGCGCGACACATCGCCTGGCGACACATAGTCGAATCCTTCTTTCACCCAGCCTATCTTGTGCGCGTTTACACGGATGGTAATCAGGTAGTCGTAGAAACGGCTGCCCAGCCGGTTGGCGAAATAATTGCGAATCAAATCCTTGATTCGGTCTTTGAACATGTAACTGATGACCAGTGCGATGAAGAAAGGCAGGGTGAAGTTGCCGTAGGTCTGCTGGAAGGCAAATGACACCACAGTGGCGAACACCATCGAAATGCCGGCGGCAAAGCTGAATGCCACCTGCTCCAGAAAAACCGTGTTGCTGCGCTTGTGAGTGGGCAGGTAAAGATTGCTCTCGATATATTTTTTGAGTTGTCCCGCGCGATAAACAAACTGGCGGTTGTGGTCGCCGCTCTGTTTCTCCACACACTGGTAGCCCATTTGGCGCCGATAGTCGTTTTCTTGCTTGAGCAGTTGCTGGACAATGCAAGCTGGTGGCGCGCCTAACTGATTGATAATGCGAGCCAGATGCTGCTCGACGACGTTAGAGATAAATTCGTCACCATAGTTGAAATAGGTGAGGCTGTCGCCTTTGGGAGCATTTGAGAGTTGTGCGCGCAGCGAGCGGTAGTGCGTGAGCAGGTCGCTCACTTGCGAGGCGAAAGTCTCGCTCGGGTGCATCATCTCCTTGCGGTTGGTTCTCATCACAGCCTTGCAAGCGTCGCGCACACTGCTTTTGACGATGGAGGCATACATCTTCACTTCGCGCTCAAACTGCTTCACCGCCTGCTCACCACCGCCGGTAGCCACCGCCCTACAAGCCTCCTTGATGCGTTGCTGGGGCAGGCTGTGCTCGCTGGCCAGTTCGGCCAGGGGGTAGGATGGCGTGATGAGTCGCAAGTGAGAGATCGTGTCGCAGTAGAAAGCGTCTTTTGAATAGGTGTGGCGATTGACATCAAGCACTTCGGGAATGTAAATCCACGTGTTCATGTAGAAATCGTTGTAGGTTACACCGTCTTCGGGAATGTAACCCACTTTGAATTCCAGCGTGTTATTGTCGTGTATTTTAGGCTTGATGTCAATCATTGTTCTAGCTACAAGTTACGAGTTGCAATTTATTGTGATTAGAAAAACACTCCCGTCGTATAACCGAACCAGCGCAGCACTGTCTCGCCCCACAAGATAATCATCAGCCAGCTGATGAACATCATGGTGATGCCGAACTTGAACGTGTCGCTCCAGCTATACTGGTTGGTGGTGTAGAGCAATGCGGCAGGTTTGCTGTTGAATGGCAGCACATAGACGTGTCCCACAAGCATGGCCACGGGGAAGGCCAGACTCATGATGGGGTAGCCATTCTTTTGCGCCACTCCTATGGCGATGGGGATGAAAATGAGCGTGAGCATCGTCTTCGACTGGAAGATGAGCGAAAAGAGTAGTATTCCGGCGGTGAGCAGCATGTAGATGGCCCAGAATGGGGTGGATTGCGTGATGCCCATGCCGGCAAACAAGGCGTCGACCAGCGTGCCGGGAAGTCCTGTGGCATCAAGACCGGCTCCCAGTGTGTAGGCACCGGCCGAGAACAGCAGCAAGTGCCATGGGATGTCCACGTCGTTCCACTTGACCACCCCGATGCCCGGCAAGAGTGCAGCTACAGCACCCATGAAGGCTACTGCGGTCTGATTAATGCCGTGTTGCTTATCGGTGGCCCAGAGCAAGAGCACCACCACAAAGATGGCGATGGCCTTGTATTCTTCGGGCTTCATCTTGCCCAGTTTCTTAAGTTCGTCGCGCAGGCGTTCCATGCCACCGGCGATTTGCGGCACGCGTTCCTCTTTCTTAAGCGGGAAAAATATCTTCGACCCCACAAACCAGGCGATGAGGATGAGCAGCACATTCATGGGGAAGGCAGCCTTGAACCAGTCTTGGTAGCTGAATGCTCCCCAGCCCATGGCACCGGCAATGAGCGATCCGGCCAGCAACGTGGCGCCTGAGCCGGTGAGGAATGCGTTGGCACCCAGGTTGATCTGGAACAGGTTCTGCAAAATGAGATTGCGGCCAAAGTTGTTGCGGTTTTCACCTCCTGTGGCACCATAGATGGCGGCTACCACCATGAAGATGGGCAACAGAATGGCAGCTTTGGCCGTGGTGGCCGAGATAAAGGCCGAAAGCACCAGGTTGATAACGATGAAGCTGAGGATAATGCCGCCGGCGTTCTTGCCGAACTTGAGCACGAACCAGATGGCAAAGCGCTTTGCAACCTGTGTCTTGACCAGCATGCTGGCCAGGATGAACGACAGAATGTTGAGCCACATCACCGGGTGCCCGAGCTGGGCATAGGCCGTCTTGTCGGTGGTGATGCCGGTGAGCACAATGGACAGAATCACGATGAGCGAGGTGAGGTAATTAGGTATGGCCTCGGTAATCCACAGGATGATGGCTGCCACAAAGATGGCCAGCATGGCATAATTGATGCGGATAAACTTGTCGTGCGTGTCCTGGGTGAGTTGAGCCTGTTGCTCGGGGGTGATTTCTTGATCGCTTACTTGCGCGCCATTCTCGCCGGCCACTGTGGTCATTGCCTTCAATCCGGCCTTTTCCATTTGGTCATAGCGTTTCATGGCACTCTCGGTGAGCGTTGTGGTTTCGGGATTGGTGTCGATATGGTTAATAAACGAGATATCGGCCAACCAGTAGATGGCAATAAACGCCAGGATAGCCAGTGGGGCTCCTAAGCGCTGCAGTATTTTTTCGAAACCGGATTTCTGCATCTTGGGCAGTTTCTCAATCCGGTAATTGTTCATGTCCAGAGGATCGAAGTCCTTCTGGCGTGTAATTTCCTCGGCCATAGTCTAAATCATTAATTACAACGCGCTACAAGTATCGCATCTTTGTCATGTAAAGAGGGTGGACACCACGGTGATTCTTGCGAGAGTTGCTTGGAGTCCACCCTCAATTAAAAAGATTACTTATTTCCAGTTCTTGTAAGGATTCTTCATGAGCATGGAGTTGTAGAAGCGGCTGTCGCCGGTCACTTCCTCGCCCAGCCATGCCGGGCGGTCGAAGGCTGCGTCCTCGCTGGGCAGTTCCACCTCGGCCATGGTGAGTCCTTCGTTGTCGCCGTAGAACTCATCCACTTCGAAGGTGCGCTCGCCGGCCTTAACCAGGTAGCGGGTCTTGTCGATCACGCCCGGCTCACATATCTTGAGCAATTCCTGCACATCTTCCACCGGGATTTCCTTTTCCCACTCATAACGGCTGGCACCGCTAGCGTTGCCTATGCCCTTGATGGTGATGAAACCCTTGTCGCCCTTGATGCGCACGCGCACGGTGCGCTCGGGCACCGAACTCAGGTAGCCCTGCGTGATGCGCGTGGCCTTGAAGGCCTCGCTCTTAAACTCTCCTTTAACGAGAAACTTGCGTTCTATTTCTTGTGCCATAATGAAACAGTTTTAGTTAGCCAGTGGCTTATTAATCATGCCTATCACTCGCTTGATGGCTTGCAGGTAGTTGATGTTTTCCACCCCCTCCAGGCCCACGTCGGCCAGTGTCTTCTTGATGTCTTCAATCTCGGTCGACTCGGAGTTGATGGTGCGCACCATAGCGCCATTGATATACACTTCTCCTGTCTCGCAAATGGTGTCGTTCACCATGTAGCCATAGCGAGCTTTCTCGACGGTTACAGCTTGCAAGTCGGGGTGCTCATCAATCATCTGGAGGAATTCCTCTAGTGTATAGGTCGCCTTGTCGAGTTGCGGCAAACCCTCGACCTTGAAGGCGGGGAACACCTCGTCGCGCAACACCTGTGCCGAGATAGGAAACTCGCCCTTCATGAGCGGATTCCACTGCTCGAGTCCGTCTACGGCCTGCACAAAGGTCTTGATGTCCATTTTGCCATCGCGTATCTTGGTGTTGTTCACATCGTTGGTGCGACTCACAATGTAGGTCTCGGTGCTGTGGCGTTCCCACACTTTTTCGGGGACAGGAACACTGAGTCGTGCCATGCGCTTGGCCGGCTCGGCAAAGCAGCGGCCGAAGCTGCGGAACTCAAAACGCGGCTTGGAAATTTCACCAATCTTTAATTCTTCTTTTGCCATATTTTAATTGATTGTTATGATGTTGAGAATATCATGAGGGCGTGGCCTGAGGGTCGCGCCCTCATGAAACGTTGATTTATTGAACTACGGTAGGATCTTCGGTACCGGTGTCGGGGTTCTTTTCACCCAGCGTGCCCGGAGCAATCATAAACTTGCCGGTGCCGTTGGGGCAGCGGCTCCAGGTCTCCTTGTTGTTGGTGAGCGACTGGTTGCCCCATCCGTCGGCTTTCTCGCCACGCTGGAAGAGATCAATCGGATTGTTGTTGGGGTCTTTGAGCTCGATAAGAACGCTTTTCTTGGCCGAGAATCCGCTGCTGATGCCGCGCGGGGTTGTCCCCTTGGCTCCCACGATGGTAAAGTAGCTGTGTCCCATGACGACTTCACCTTCTTCTCCAGTCCATGCCAGACCCTCATCTTTATAGATGGTAACACCTTTCAACTTGATGGGATCGTCGCCGTTGTTGTAAAGCTCAATGTACTTTCCCTCGTCGGTGTCGGCGGCGCCAAAGAGCTCGTTGAGCACGAGTTTAGTGTAGTCGCTAGGCTTGTCTCCCACAGTGTAGTCTTTTTCCTTCGAGGTGGAGGAATATCCGGCCTCGTTGGTTACAGTAACGGTGTAGGTAACCTTCGACCCGTCGGGCTGAGCTGGAATGATGCCCTCCCAGGTCGAGCCACTGCCGGTCATGTCGACGGTGTTGGCTTTGCCGTCAACAGTATAGGCCAGAACTGCCTTTGTTACCTTGAGAAGGCCAGAAACGGTTGCGGTTACAGTTACATCGTCAAACGATGTCGGGGCCTCGGGATTGATAACGACGGCATCAATGTTCGACGGTCCTTCATAAATCTCATCTTTTACGCATGAAGTCAGCATCATTGTGGCAAAGATCATGCCGAATAAAAATATCTTTTTCATTGCTGTATAGTCTTTTTATGGTGAATGATTAGAAGTCAATCTCGAAACGTGCACCCAGCATGTGGTAACCTACGCCACCCTTGCCCTTGGGCTCAACAATCTTTGTGTAGTCGGCTGTTGGAGCGCCGGTGGCATCGTGACCGGTGAAGAGTTTGCCCTTGCCGTTGGCATAACGGTCGTTCTTAGAGTACTGATAATTGAGCACAAACTTGAAATTGTTGCCAATGTAGAAATTCAAGCCGGCGGTAAAGTTATGACCCGAGCCACCATAGACGGTGCCATCGTTGAGGTCAAGATAGTCGTAGCGCAGAGCGAGTTCGATGTCGCCCCACTTGCGGCCGCTGGAAGGCTGTGTGAACTCGCCTTCGGCAACGTTAAAGCGCTGCTGGCCACCCAGTAGCATGCAAGTGGCATGTGCATACCAGCCTCCGAAGTTATAGCTGCCCTTGGCAGCCGACACATGGTTGCGGATCCACTCGGTTTGGAAACGTGCCGGTCCCCAGTAGCCGGCACCTTCAAGACCGTAGAGCCAAATGTGGTCAACGTTGGGAATCACATCGGTGTCGAGATATTTCTTGCGGTTGATGCTAGTTGCATTACGGGTGCTGAAACGGGCGCCGCCGAAGTCCGACGGGGCATCCGACGTCTTGGGAGTGCGATACGAGCCCTTGGCACCAAAGTACAAGCCGTGATGACGGTCCTTGCTGTAGGGCATGTAACCCACTTTACCGGTGAACGAGTAGCCGGCATTGCGGCCGAAGTCCTTGTTGTTGTCCTGGACATTGGTGATCTCTTCTGAACCGGCAATCTCCTGGAAGAACCATCCTAGCGAAGCGCGGAAGTGGTCGCGCAGGTATTCGCCCTGAATACCGATATGGCGCGAGGGAACGAGCGCTTTGGTCACCATGGGGCGTTCCATAAACACCAGGTAGCGCGATGTGGTGGTCTGCTCCATCGAGAAGTCTTCCTTGAAGTTACCCACCTTGAAAGCGAAATTCTTCAAGCCATCGTACTCGATGATTGCATCCTTGAGCTCGAATTTGCCGTCGGCCAGGTCCATGTCTATTTCACCATACCAGGAGGGAGTGACTTGAGCCTTGATGGCAAAACGTGCGCGGCGTATCGACACGCCGTTGCCAATGGGATTATAGTCGGAATGGTTTTTCCCGAAGAAGACAGCCCCATCCACTTGCACGCGGTTGTCTAACCACAGCTTGTACTTCTTGCTCTTGGACTCAAAGACCAGGATGTTGTTTCGCTGCTCGGCATGAAGTGTCTCACGATCAACGCGCACGCCATACTGATTGTAGGCGACTTCTCCGTCACTCTCTTGGGCCCACACACTGCCTGTGAGGGAAATGGCTAGCCCAAACATTAAAGTTAGTAATTTTTTGTTCATAGTTCTTTGTTTAATGGTTGATAAAACAATTAATTATAGAGTTTATAGTAGTTGCAGATATTGGACGATGTTCACACTGCGATCCAGCTTGAGCTTGCGCCGGAACCGGTAACGGTTGATTTCCACGCTTTTAGGCTCTACATTCATCAGATGTGCTATTTCTTTGCTGGAGAACCCCAGCCGCAGTAGGATAGCGAGTCGTTTCTCCCGCTCGGTGAGATTGGGGCATCGCATCGCGAGCCTGCTTACAAAATTTTTGTGCATCTCTTCCACTTGTGTGTAGAATTGGTCCATTTCGCCGGTGAGCTTGATGTTCTCATTCAGTTCGATGGCCAGTACACGCACCTTTTCCCGGATCAGTGCCGGGTCGTCGTCAACCACGTCCATGAGCCGTGTGCTCAGTTCTTCCAAATATTGGCGCTGCTGCTTGATGTAGAGCGACAGGTTGATGAGCTCTTTCTGTTTAAGGTCAATTTCTTTGCTCATCACACTGAATTGCGATGTGGCCGCCGCCACATCCATTCGGCTCATCTCGTCGCCTACCTCGCTCTTGTGGCTTATCTCGTCGCTCAGAGCTTTCTTGGTGAGACGGTGTTTGCTATACTGGTTGAAATAGAGGTGTGCCAGCAGGCAAGAGAGCAACACGAAGCCGATGATGATGAATGTAACGGTTGTGCTTAGCCCCATGATCAGCAGCGTGCTGGTCAGCACAAAAGCTGTCAATGGCGTAAGGACCATAATACATAACAGATGAATGAGGTGGGGCATCACGTTGTCGTGGTTGAGCAACAGACGGTTGGATTCGCGTATCTGATTGATGGAAGCGACCACTGGAAGTGCCGTGTGAAAAACGGCAGTTACCGCCACATTCAGTGTGAGCAACACGCTGGCAAGCGCGTAAAGCGACGGCAAGTGCCCCCTCATGGGCTTGGCGGGTGTGGTGTCGTTGCGTAGGGCCAGCACCGCTGCCACCATGCAGATGAGGCTCGGCAGAGCCACAGCCAGTATCTGCCACCACTCGTTGGGGATGAAAAGCGCTGTGCAACTAGTAGTGAGCGTGTTGATGAGCAATGCACTATTTAAAGCTAGAGCGATGCAGGCCAGTAACACTCCGACTAGCGACAAATTTCTTATCTTGAGCGTTTTTATGAGCAGATGACTCTCGCTTGTGTAAATGACATTGTCTAGAATGCGCCGATAAAGCCACGTGAACGACAGGCCTAGAACCGGTGCGCACAGCAGCGATAGCAATGCCGGTGTGAGTGGATAGTGGCCCAAACTGCCCCGCTGTGCCATAACAGCCAGCAGTGTGCCCCAGAATGCCGTTACGGCCGAAGTCTTGATGCGCAGCGACGTGAATAGTGACAGTACCATCACCATGGTGGCAGTCATGATGAGCATGTCTTGCTGTGGGATGCTGTCAAGATTAAATCGTGATGCGGCGGCGATGGCCATTCCGGCCAGAAGGCATGCCAGCAAAACCAGGTCGAATACCCTGGATTTCATCACATCGTGAATGCGCACCCCAGCAAAGCAAGGCGCTATTCCACGATAACCCACCCAGATGCCTATCGTGAGGATGAATGTGATGGTCAGGGTAAATTCCATGGTGGCTAACTTTGTTTGATAACTAGAATAGCAAGGCGGTCGGCAACTTTGACCGATTCTTCGGCCAGTTCCTCCACGTGCAGGGTGAAGTAGCGCAAGTGGAACTTCTGACTTAACTTAAAATTGTCCATGTCGTGGAACACGTGCCGCTTGATAGATTGCGCCAACTTACTGACTTCTTTCTCAAAATAATAAATGCGGTGTATTTTTTCGGTGACGTGGCGCGGCATTTTGAAGTAGTCGCGAGTGGCTTGTATGGTGCCTTCGAGCGATAAAGCGGCAATTTCCACAAGTTTGAGGAAATCCACGTTGATCTCGGCAGGGAAAAAGGGGATTTCTATCTCGTACTGACACAGGTTCTTGTAGAGCAGATTGATGATTTTGTCTAGCCGCTCAATCAGCTGCATGATATCCACCCGCTGGTCGCTGGCTAGGGCATAGGCAAACAGGTCGTTTTCTATGTTGCGCCTCAGTTCTGTAGTGGTGTTGCGCAACGTGGTGATTGCGCTCAAGTTGTCGTCAAACTCCTTCTTGTTTCCCTCCAGATAATTTTTAATCCCATTCTTATATATAAGGATACCCTCGTCCAGTTGGTCGAGATAACGATCAAGGTTGCTAATGGTCTTATTTACTTTTTTTCTCCCAAACATGGCGGTTTTTCGATTGTTAACACTTGCAAAATTAGTGTTTCAATCTGAAAAAAGCAAATGTGGAATTATAAAAGTTAAGGGTATGGTAATATGTTTTGTAGAGTTATTATGAAAATATATCTATTAATAATCAGTAGTTTATGGAATAAAATGTAGAGTTGTATAGTAGGATAAATTCTACTGATGTAGAGTTTATATATACGTTTATTGAGCCTACGTAGTGTGATGGCGTGTCAGTTGATAGGCTCAAAAATGATGGCGCAACCGCCACTGCGAGCCAGTTGCAGGGTGCTGGTGTCGGTGCTGCTTACTGCGATTTGCCTAAAGGTTATGGCATAGGGGTTATGCTCGTAGTCGGCATCGGTGGCATCTTCGTAAATAAGAGCACGGTATTGGCGGCTGGCGTCCAGGAAGTCAAGCGGCAATTGCAACGAGCGTTTATGCTCGTCGGTAATTGAACCGATAAACCAGCGACCGTTGCCGCCGCGTTCTTTGCGTGCTACAGTCACATACTGGCCTATTTTGCTGTGAGGCACCAGTGTGCGGCTCCATGTTGTGGGGCACTGTTCAATGAAAGTGAAGGCCGGCTGACCCTCGTAGTTTTCGATTGCATCGGCCGCCATCTGCAACGGGCTGTAAAGTACGACAAATTCGGCCAGTTGCTTGGCCAGTGTGGAGTGGGGGTGTGTGCCGGGAACCACATCATCGCCTTGATTGAAGATGGCTGGCGTAAAGTCCATGGGGCCTGCCAGACCGCGTGTAAATGGGAGTGTAACGGTGTGGCTGGGCGGATTGCCACCATCGGCCGACCATGCGTTGTATTCCTGTCCTCTCACGCCTTCCTGGGTCATGAGGTTGGGCCAGGTGCGTTGCAGACCGGTGGGCATGGCTGGCTCGTGGTTATCAATCATGATGTGGTGCTGCGCAGCGCACTCTATTACGCGGCGGTAGTGACGGATGCCGTATTGCGACTTGGCCAGTTCCTTGCCATCGAGCAAGTGCCCCACATAGCCGGTTTTGACTGCGTTGATGCCCAGGCTGTTGTACCATGCAAATGCCGAGTCCATCTGCTGCTCGATGAGTGATGCTCGTCCCCACGACTCCATGTGTCCGATAAAACGCACACCACGCTCGCGGGCGTAGCGGCACACATCGTGGATGTCGAAGTCGGGGTAGGCTTGTAGGTAGGTAACGGTCTCGCCCTGAGCCCATCCCGGGTTCCATCCCTCGGCCAGCACGCCGCTAAAGCCGTGGCGAGCGGCAAAGTCGATGTAGCGTTTCACATTCTGTGTGGTGGCTCCGTGATCTGGACCCATTTCCCAAGTGTGCTGTTTTTTGTGTATGCTCCACCAGATGCCCAGGTATCGGCCGGGCTCTATCCAACTGGTGTCTTCAATCTTGCACGGTTCGTTGAGGTTTAGCGTCATGCGCGACAGTATCAGGTCGCCGGCAGTGCGCCCGATGACGATGGTGCGCCACGGCGATTTCATGGTGCCATGTCCATAGACTTTCACTCCACTTTGCCAGGGGGTGAGGGCGGTGAGTAACGTCACTGAGCCATCGTCTTGCCGGCGTGGCGTGAGGTTGATGCTGGCATAGTCGGTGAGATTGGCCTCATGCAGGGCCAGATACACGTCGGGTGCATACTCAATGGTGAGTGGGGTGCACACAGTGTCTTTCTGCGACAGCAGTGAGGACTCGTAAATGCCCTCGAAATACTCGGTGCGGTTGCTGGGTATGGACCAGGCTTGGGCATCGTGAGCGAGTCGAATCTGGGTGAGTTCGTCCATGATTTGGAAATCGCTGCCATGCTCGTCGGGGACCACGTAACGGAAGGCGATGCCATCGTCGTAGGCACGCACCACGATGTCCATGCGCTTGCGAGCGGCAGTGCTGCGTCGTTCTTTGAGTTGCAGCGTGATTTCGTTATAGTGGTTGCGCACGGTGTCGTCCTCGCCCCATGGTTGCACCCAGGTCTCGTCGTGGCTGGTGACGCGTGGCTTGTTGCCCGTTATGGCTGCATTTGCCCCCAGTGTGCCGTCGGCCATCTGCAGTCCCAGTGTGCTGGGTCGCACCAGCTCGGTCCCGTCGAGTGTCACCGAGAGCGTGGGTCGTCCTTTTATTACGTCAATGTTCACGCCGATGCGACGGTCGGGCGATGTGAGTTGATAAGCGTTTGTCCACACCGCAGTGGCTGCTAGTGCCAGAAAGAAGATTATTTTTTTCATTTTGGTTACGTTGATAAGCGATGAGTTAGAATGGTATTTTTTCATCGCCGCTTCCACCGGTAAGGAAATCCATGTTGGGTGGAGGAGGCGTGAACTGGTTGGCAGGATCGGCCGGTGGTGGTGCGGCCTCGTTGTTCAGTTTCGACTCGTAGGTGGTCTCGGTGTCGGCCAGGTTGTAGTTGTCGTCCCAGTTTTCAAAACGTGCATATTTGGCCACGAATCGCATATTCACATCATCTACGCTACCGCTTCGGTGCTTGGCGATGATAAACTCGGCCAGTCCGCGTACGTCATTGCCCTCGGCATCGATTCCTTTCTTGATGTAGTATTCAGGGCGGTGGATGAAGCACACGATGTCGGCATCCTGCTCGATAGCGCCCGACTCACGCAAGTCGCTCAGTTGCGGTCGCTTGCCGTTTCGGTCGTCGCCTCTCGACTCCACGCTTCGGTTGAGCTGCGACAAGGCGATGATGGGGATGTTCAGCTCTTTAGCCAGTTGCTTGAGTGAGCGAGAGATGGTGCTCACCTCCTGCTCGCGGCTGCCGAATTTCATGCCGGTGGCGTTCATGAGCTGGAGGTAGTCGATAATGATCATCTTCACGTTGTGCTCCTGCACCAGTCGGCGTGCCTTGGTGTTCAGCTCAAACACCGAGAGTGATGGGGTGTCGTCCACATAGAGCGGAGCGCTGTAGAGTGCCTTGACACGAGCCATGAGGTTTTCCCACTCGGCGCGCGACAGTTGACCGCTCTTGATTTTACTGCCTTCTAGTTCACACACGTTGCTGATGAGGCGGTTCACCAGTTGCAGGTTGCTCATTTCCAGCGAGAAAATGGCAATGGGAGTGTTGAAATCTACTGCCATGTTCTTGGCCATCGACAGCACCAGTGCCGTTTTTCCCATTGCGGGGCGGGCCGCAATGATAATCAGGTCGCTGTTTTGCCAACCACCGGTGATTTTGTCCAGGGCGTGGTAGCCGGTTTGCAGTCCGCTCAGTCCGCTCTCGTTGTTGGCGGCTTCTTGCATCTTGGCCAGTGCCTGATTGATGATGGGGTCGATCTGCATCACATCGCGTTTGAGCGTGTGCTTGGAGATTTCAAACAGTCTGCCCTCGGCCTCTTGCATGAGGTCGTAGACATCGATGGTCTCGTCGAAGGCCATTGACTGAATGTGGCTGGAGAACGAGATGAGTTGTCGTGCCAGATATTTCTGTGCCACGATGCGGGCATGGTATTCCACGTTGGCGGCGCTGGCCACCCGTCCTGTGAGCTCACTGATGCGCAGTGGGCCTCCGGCGGTGTCCAGATTGCCGTCGTTGCGCAGTTGCTCGGTCACGGTGAGCATGTCGATAGGGCGCTGCTTGGTGGCCAGGGCCACAATGGCGGCATAGATGGCCTGGTTGGCCGTGTCGTAGAAGCACTCGGGCTTGAGTAGGTCGCTCACGGTGCTGTAGGCGTCGCGTTCCAGCATGAGTGCACCGAGCACGGCTTCTTCCACTTGCAGGTCTTGCGGCTGCAACTTGCCAAACTCGTTCACGATTTCGCTCTCGTGCTGCGGCTTGCGCCGTTGCTGGCGAGACGGGGTATTGTTGTTGTCGGGCATAACGTTGGGGTCATTAAAAGTTTGCGGATGCAAAGTTACACGTTTCCGCAAAAACTGCCTCCATCTCTCGCCTCAAAATTATCCACACCTTATTAACATTTACATCTAAAAAGCGGGGACTATGACCGCTCGCTTGCGGCCATAGTCCCCAGGGACTACTCAAATGGTGGCTGATGTATTATTCGAGTTTAAGAATGATGTTGATGATGATGTTCACGTCGGCTACGTCGATCTTGCCGTCTTTGTTCACGTCGGCAAAGGTGGCGTCACCTCCCAGTTTGAGGATGAGGTTGATGATTTCGTTCACGTCGGCCACATCCACCTTGCCGTCGCCGCCCACATCACCGCGCAAGCGGATTTCTTCGATTCTGAAGAAATCTTTCCAGCCGGTAGCGGCCTTGTAAGCGTTTACCTTGCCGCGCGGCACATAGAGGCTGCAGTTTTGTTTGTCAACATACCCGAATTCGCTGCTGCTCTGAACCGTGGGAGGCACAGTGGCATGGCTGTAAATTTCTTGCAGTCCTGTGCAGTTGTAGAAGTCACCGCTTTTGTGCAGATAGGTAACATTTTTACCTACGTGAACGGTCTTCAGCGTGTTAACGCTGTTTGCTAAGCGGCCGTAGTCACCGTCAATGTTGCGGCCGTAGTGCAGCGTCTCGAGCGGGCTGTCGCCGAACACTGCCGTTCCGCCGTAGCGTGCCCCGCCCACTTTCAGGGCGCGGGCATCGTCCTCCACGGTCACGTGCTTAAGAGCGGTCATTTCGGCAAACGCCCCCACCTCTATCGAATCGAGGCTTGCCGGCAGTGTGAGCGACTGGCAGCTATAGTTGTGTGCGAACGCCTCGTTGCCGATGACCTTCACACCGTTACCAAGGTCGATGTTTGCCAGCAGGGTGTCGCTTCGAAATGCATTATTACCGATTTTTGTCACCTTGTCGGGGATGGTAATTGAGGTCAGGCTGTAGCAGTTATTGAAGGTACTGGCAGGAATCTCGGTGATGTTTTTACTTAAAGTAATGCTCTGCAGCCCCGTGCAGCTGTAGAAGTCGGAGCTTGGATGCAGCTGCGTCACATAGTCGCTCATGGTGACGGTCTTGAGCGTGGCTATCCCGTGTGCCAGGCGGCCATAGTCGCCGTCAATGTTGCGACCGTAGTGCAGCGTCTCGAGCGGACTGTTGCCGAACACTGCCGTTCCGCCGTAGCGTGCGCCGCCCACCTTCAGGGCGCGAGCATCATCCTCCATGGTGACGTGCTTAAGAGCGGTCATTTCGACAAACGCCCCCACCTCTATCGAGTCGAGGCTTGCCGGCAGTGTGAGCGACCTGCAGCTATAGTTGTGTGCGAACGCCTCGCTACCGATGACTTTCACACCGTGGCCAAGGTCGATGTTTGCCAGCAGGGTGTCGCTTCGAAATGCATTATTACCGATTTTGGTCACCTTGTCGGGAATGGTGATTGAGGTAAGGCTGTAGCAGTTATTGAAAGTACTGGCAGGGATCTCGGTGAGGTTTTTACTTAAGGTGACGCTTTGCAGCCCCGTGCAGTTGTAGAAGTCGGGGTCACTGCGCAGCTGCGTCACATAGTTGCTCATGGTGACGGTCTTGAGCGTGGGCACGGCGTTTGCCAAACGACCGTACGCAGCATCGATGTTGCGTCCGTAATGCAGCGTCTCGAGCGGGCTGTCGCCGAACACTGCCGTGCCGCCATAGCGTGCACCGCCTATCTTCAGGGCGCGGGAGTTATCCTCTACGGTTACATTCTTGAGAGCCGTCATATTGGTGAAGGCATACACATATATCGAGTCGAGGCTTGCAGGCAGGGTGAGCGATTGGCAGCGATAGTTGTTGGCGAACGCTTCGCTACCGATGAGCTTCACGCCGTTGCCCAAGTCGATGTTTGCCAGCAGGGTATCGCTTGCAAATGCCTTTTCGTCGATTTTGGTAATGGTATTGGGAATCTCAACTTTAGCAAGTTTGTAGCAATACTGGAAAGCGTACATGCCAATGCTTCCCTCGGTGGTAATGGTGCTACCGGCATTGCGGGTGACGGTGGTCAGATTGGGGCAAGAGTAGAATGCCCCGTACTCTACACTCACTCCGCCGCCCAACTGCAATGTGGTGAGCGTCTCGCTGTAGCTGCACAATCCGTCGCCACGGGTAGTGACTATATTACGCCCCATGTAAAGTGTGGTAATGGGGGCTTTGCCAAGCGGGTAATTCCAGTAGTAGCCACCGGTCATTTTCAGCGTGTCCACGCCGTCTTCGAAGCGCAGCGTGCGCAGGGCAGTCATCTTGTTGAACAGGTTTTCGGCTCGCACTTCACGCAGTGTGCCTGGAATCGACAGTGTGGACACATGGGTGAATGGGTCGAAGATGTTTTGTTCAATCAACTCAAGATACTCCGGCAGAATAACGTTCTCAACCGGTGTGAGCAGGTTGTTGAGTATCCGCTCGTTAGTGTGCCCCACATCGTCGGGATCAATGCCATAGGCATTCAGGTAGCTGATGCCCACAATCTTGTAGGACTTGCCGCCGATGTTCACTGTGGATGGCAGGCGCAACGTTTTGTTGGCCTCGAGCACAACGGTAGTGGTGAGCGAGTTGATGATTGCGATGCCCTGCGTGGGGTCGTAACCATACCTGATGTTGTTAACCGTTGTAAAATTGCTGAAGGTCACATCACCGCGGCCGGGCCAGTCGGTGTAGGATTGTGCTGCGGCAAGCAAGCTTGCCAAGCACGTCAAGAGAAGTAGTAATAATTTTTTCATACGTAAAAAAATTATAAGGTTATAATTATAGGAAGAATGCCCATAAAAGAGATGCGCAAAATTAGCTAGAAACCTTAATTGAAAAACTTACAAAAATTGCAAACGACTTACAAATGCAAGAATTGTAAGTCGTTTCTGTGCTTCTAATAAAAGGTTCATGGTTTATATCGCTACTTTTGCAAAAAAATTAATTACTATAACAAAATTTGTTTTTTATGAAAAAGAATTACTTTTTAACGGCTGTTGCCGCAGTGTTAACAATGAGCGCTTACGGACAAGTGAACCCTAGAGATATTTATCGTGACGGACAAGGTCTGGAATTCACGTTTGACATCGATAATTGGTACGTAAGCTATGAGGATAGCGATGAATACTCGTGGATCCTTACGGCCGGTCAGGAAGCAGTGGGGAACGTAGTGATTCCTAACGAAATCCATGGTGAAAAGGTACGCATTATCGGCGCAGGAGCATTCCGAAATTGGGATGAAATGGCAGGAGTGAACCCCAACCTCACCAGCATCACGATACCCGACAATGTGGAAATTATTCAGATGGCGGCATTCTTAGGATGTGCTAACTTGAAGAAAATAGACTTGAATAAGGTGCGCCGCATTGATTATGCCACCTTCGTCAACTGCACCGGCCTTGAAGAAATCCACATCCGTGTGCCGGCAGCAACCATGAAGTTCGGTTGGACGGTATTCAACATGATGACCGAAGAAGGTGGGTTCGGAACCGACGTCATTCCCGCCACCATCTATGTGCCAAAGGGAGAATTACAGAATTATATCGGCAAGTATGCCAACCCTTACTCAGACCCCGAAGATCCCATGACTTGGGAAGATAATGTGCTCTATGAATTCTATAAAGCTGGCCGCTTGAAAGAGGAAGGCGACGGTCCGGTAGAACCTCAAACGAGGGGCGATGTGAATGGCGATGATGTCATCGATGTAGAGGACGTGAACGGAGTGATTAATATGATTTTGAACATCAGCAACAAGGCCGATACCGCTGACCTCAATGGCGATGGTGTGGTGGATGTAGAAGACGTGAACGCCATCATCAATGTCATTCTGAAAGTTAAGTAAACGAGTTGTTTAGCTACGAGTTACTAGTGCGGGATGCGAATTAGCTTGCGTGTCCCGCTTTTTTCATGCTGCTAGTCATGGATCTGCCGGCGCGAAAGCCACTCTTTGGGCGTCATGCCAGTGTGCGTCTTAAAGGTGCGGAAGAACGAGGTGTCGTTGGCGAAACCCGATTCAAGTGCTACGGCCGATATTTTTATCTCGGGGTTGTCGGTGAGCAGTTGTTGCGCATAGCGGATGCGATAGTCGTTGACAAACTGCGTGAACGAGCAGCCATGGTGAGTCTTGATGGCTTCCGACAGGTTGCGGCCGCTCATGGAGAGCATAGCTGCCACATCGGCCACTTTGAGGTCGCTGCGCAGATAGGGTCGCTCGGTTTCCATCAACTGAGTGACGCGGTCCATGAGGTTGTCATCGCAGGTCGCGTCGGCATCTTGTGCTGGAGATGACGTCGCCCGTGAACGATTCCGCCACTGCCACCAGGCGACGGGCACGGCGGTAGCTATCAGTGCCGCTAAGGCCCACATCATAATTCTCCATCCTGCAGTTGCTGCGCTGAATGGGGTGCCGGTGTGCAGCACAAATACCGATGACTCGGGATAGAAATTGGAATTGAAGATTCCGCCTGTGATCACGATGTTGCCTTCGGGAGTGATAACGGGAATAAAGGTAATAGGGATTCTGATTTTAGAGTCGGTATAATATAAGGTGAGAGCCGCGGGGGAGTGAGCGTAGCCGATGGCCAGGATCAAGAAGTTTTTCGAGGTGCTTCCAATTAAGTAGGCACGTTTCGCATTGCGGTCAACCAGTGTGCAACCCATATAAACAATCTTTTCTCCATTGAATGTGGAGGGCACGGGGTGGTCGGTGGGCAAGAGCGAAAACTCGCCATTATGAACTCGCACAATGCGCGTTGCTCCCTGGTCGTTCTTCATGCCCAGCAAGTAGGTGAACTGCGCGCGGCTTTCGTCGCCGATGAAAGAACTCCCTTCAATCCAGCTATCATCGAAGTGCCAATGGCGCAATAGAGAGATGTGCACGGCATCGCCTCGTAACCTATCGACGATGGCGGCACTGTCGGGGTAGTGCTTACCCCATGAGTTTGTGTAACCCATGATGATGGCATCGTCGGGGGCTGTGAGCAGGATGGCCGGCTTGGCGCGAGATGTGGCGGTGGGCTTAATTGAGTCGAAACTGTTTTTTCCATTGAAGCACTCAATCATGTCGCTGCGGTACCAGTTACCTGCAATCACCGTGCGGCCGTCGGGCAATATTGCAGCCGATGCCAGTGCGCGTTTTCTATAGAGGCAGCCAAAACCCTCGAAAGTGTGCGTCGTCGGGTCGTAAAATTCGGAGGGGAAGGTCTGGCCGATACCTAGCGGTTTTTCTGAGCCTCCTACAATCAACACTTTACCCGAAGGCAACTGCACTGCTGTGGCATTGTCGTGCTCGTAAACCATGTTCATCGTGTGCCACTTGCCTTTGGCAAAATATTCGGCCGACAAGGTGGGTTTGAAGCCAGTGGTGTGCCCGCCCATGACCACTATCTCGCCATCGATGCAGAATGTGTTATGTCCTGCGCGCGCAACATTCATGTCGGGCAGCCGCTCTATTTCCAGCTTGACCAGTGGGCACGATGCTTGAGCAGAAATTAGTAGAATGGAATTTATTAATATAATAAGGTATAGACGTTTCATGTTGCAAAGATAGGCATACGCACTAGAAAATACAATATCATCGCAGGGAAAAGTGGGCAAATTTATAAAAAGGGGTTAATGGTTTTTGGTTAAGATATGGGAAATCGCCTAGAAAAACAAAAAAGACATTCCATGCAGTGATGGAATGTCCATAGTTTTGACTTAAAAGGGAATGTGCAATTAGCGCACGCGACCCTGATAACTGCCGTCGCGAGTATCTACCTCGATGATCTCGCCCTCGTTGACAAACAGTGGCACACGCACGGTGGCTCCGGTCTCAACGGTGGCGGGCTTGAGTGAGTTGGTAGCGGTGTCGCCCTTGATGCCCGGCTCGGTGTAGGTAATCTTGAGCTGAGTCTTGATAGGCATCTCGGCAAAGAGGATGGTTTCGGTCGAAGCATCGCTCACCACTTCCACGATGTCGCTCTCTTTCATGAAGTCGGCACCGGTAATCAGGTCCTTGCTGATGGGAATCTGTTCGTAAGTTTCCTGGTTCATGAAGATGGCATCCTGGCCGTCCATGTACAGGTACTGATAGGGGCGGCGTTCCACACGCACGTCTTCGAGCTTCTCGCCGATGTTGAAGCGGCGCTCCAGCACGCGACCATCAACCACGTTTTTCAGTTTGGTGCGCATGAATGTGTTGCCCTTTCCGGGTTTCACATGCAGGAATTCGATGCAGAAGTACAGGTCGCCGTCGAGGCGGATGCAAGTTCCGTTTTTAATGTCTTGAGCGTTAATCATAAAATTATAAATGCTATAGTTAGTAAAAAATCTTTCAATATTTAGCCGTTGCATGTGCAACGCGCAACAGCGTGTTGCTCACTTCATATTTTAGCGGCTACAAAGGTAGTGCAATTCGGTCATACTGCAAAAAAAATCTTTTATTTTTCTCAACTTGCTTGTGTAATTTGGAGAAAGTTTGTAATTTTGCAGGCGTTTTTGCGAATGTGGGTTGTCCATAGGCGTGAATTTTTATCGTGAATCATTAAAACATAAATAGATAGAACAATGAAACGTACATTTCAACCATCGAACATCAAGAAGGCTCACAAGCATGGTTTCCGTGCTCGCATGAAGACTAAGGACGGTCGCAAGGTGCTGGCTCGTCGCCGCGCTAAAGGTCGTTACAGCCTCACTGTAAGCGATACCGTTTACAAGTAAGAAGGGCCTGAGCCAGCCATGTGCTGGCCGCAACACTGCAGCATAGCCGTTATTTTCACTCTGTGATAAAGTGGGTGAATATAACGGCGTTTGTTGTGTGTGTCTACCAGCTCAGGATGTGTAGTTGCAGCCATGTTGCGTCGGGGGGAGGGGCGACGGACATGGCCACAATAGCCCCGATTTAGTTGCATGTGTGGCAATTAATTGCTAATTTTGCATCACCTATTATAAGATAAAAAATGAAGACTGATCAACTCACATCTGCTTTCCGTGTAATTTTGCTGGCTATGTTGCTCGTTGGGGCGGCAGATGCTTGGGGCGATGACCGCATGATATCGATGGGCGACAGTGTGGCATCGGTCCCCTTCAGTGAGTTTGTGGCAACCGGCTTGCGGGTGATGGACATAGAGACGGTGAACCACGAGTGGCCCACATGCGACTACATCTCATCTCCGGCCAATGCCTGGGGTAAGTCCATTGCCAACGCCACAAAGGTGCCCGGACGGTTGCGACTGCACAGCGCCAGCGGTGTGATTTATGATTCGGGCGACTATATTTCCGGCGCCAAAGGCATGACGATAAGGATTCGTGGCAATTCCACCGCCTATGCCAAAGTGAAACCCTATAAGATCGACCTGCAAGACAAAGCCGACCTGCTCATGCGCAATAATCCCAGTTTGCGCGACAAAGATTGGGTGCTGATTCGCGACATTTATAACCAGTACATGCTTGGATTGGAAGTTAATCGGCTCATGAAATTGCAATGGACTCCAAGTTACGGATATGTGCACTTGATTATCAATGACGATTATCAAGGTGTTTATATGTTGGCCGAAAATGTGAAACGCAACACCAATTGTCGCCTGAATGTGTCGAAATCCGGTTTCATCTTTGAGCATGATGCCTACTGGTGGACGACCGATTATAGCATTCCCTCGGTGCTCTACAACACAATGCGCTACACGTTTAAGTATCCCGACGAAAAAGATCTCACAGCTGCCGACAAGGCTTATATGGAACAGCGCATCAAGGATTATGAGACTTCGGTGCTCGATGGCACTTATTCCACTCAAATCGATGTGGAGTCGCTGGCCCGGTGGCTCCTGGGACACGACATTTTGGGAATGAGTGATGCAGCAGGCTCTAATCGTTTCTTTACCCTCTATGACCGCGATTCGAAAATTGTGGCAGGCAATATGTGGGATTTCGACTCGGCTGAGTTGAACCCTACCATGTGGTCGCGCAGTCACCGCATCCTGCTCATACAGTTTTTCAGGAGCGAGAATCGCGAATTTGTCATGCGATTTGTGGATGCTTGGCGTGAAATGAGCAACGAGCTCGTGCCGCAAATGAATAAAATTTTCAACAACTATAAAACGTCGCCGCAGGGACTGGCTTTGCAGCATGCGTGCGACCTGGAGAACCTGCGCTGGAATCACACGCATTATTTATTTTATAACATTGTAACCCACATTGACTGGCTCACCGAACGCAAGACTTGGCTCGACAAGCAGGTCAACTTGCTCAATCCGCAAGGTGATGCCAACTACGACGGGCGCGTGGACGTGGAGGATGTGAACACCGTCATCAACGTGATTCTGAACTTGAACCAAGGTGGGGCGCGGGGCGCGTCGTGCGACGTGAATGGCGACGGTCGTGTGGATGTGGAAGATGTCAATAAGCAAGTGAATATCATATTAGGAATAAAATAAAATCATTAACATAATCAACAACGTAAAAAAGCAACGTGATTCATGAAAAATTTTAGACGCGTGTGGCTTGTGGCAGTACTCACGCTAGTGGCTGCGACTGCTATGGGTCAGAAACAATTTACGCTGGAGGATCTCAACTTCGGTGGAACAAATTACAGGAACATGATTCCACAGAATCGTGTGCTCAAATGGTGGGGCGACCAGCTGGTGCGCGTGGCGCCCGACACCTGCTGGAAAGTGAATCTTAAGAATGGCAAAGAGACGGTGATGCTCACCCGTGCCCAATTGGGCCGATGGCTGGGCGATGCAGCAGGTGCACCGTCGCTTGCCGGAATCGGTTTCCCGTATCCCGACCAGCCGCTGGCTCTGCTTTCCACGGGCGATAAACGCATGCTGGTGGATTTCAAGGCGCGCAAGTGCGTGTGGAGTCAGGCTCGCGAGGTGGTACAGGCTGCCGAGTGGAACGCCAACAGTTGTGCGCTGGCTTTTGTCAAGGGCGATAACCTCTATGTGACCGATGCTGCTGGTCATACACGGCAAATTACCACCGACGGTTCACGAAACATTGTTTATGGACAAGCTGTGCACCGCAACGAGTTTGGTATCGAAGGTGGGCTGTTCTGGAACTCCGTCGGCAGCCGGCTGGCGTTCTACCGCATGGATCAGAGCATGGTGACCGACTATCCGCTTGTCAACGTTCCTGAACTGGACGATACACTTCACGTGAGTGCCACTCCAGCACCCGAGAAATATCCCATGGCTGGTCAAACATCGCACAAGGTGACTGTGGGCGTGTATGACTTGTCTACTGGTAAAACGGTTTATCTCGATGCCGGTGACCCCACCGACCGCTATTTTACCAATGTGAGCTGGAACCCGGCGGGAGATGTGGTTTATGTGCAAGAATTGAATCGCGATCAGAACGACTGTCGCCTGGTGAGTTACGATGCCATTAACGGCGCGCGCATCGCCGAGCTATATCGCGAATCACATCCTAAATATGTCGAGCCGCAAAGCCCTATCGTGTTCTTGCCCTGGGATAGCGACAAGTTCATCATGCAAAGTCAGAAGGACGGTTATAATCATCTCTATTTGTTTGATGCTACAGGCAAACAAATTAGGCAACTCACTGCAGGCCAGTGGGTAGTGATGGAATTGCTGGGCTTTGATGCCGAACAAAAATCTGTGCTCATTGCCGCCAATGCCGATAGTCCCATTCAGCGCAACATCTACAAGGTGAATGTGACCACAGGCGAACGTGTGCTTATCGACCAGGGGGGGCGCGGGTGGCACAATGCGATGCTCAGTCACAGCGGGAAATGGATGGTAGACAACTATCAGGAACCCGACGTGCCTCGAAACATTGCCCTGGTGAACACACGCGACGGAGCGCAATATACCTATTTCAAGGCTCCCGACCCATGGCAGGGCTACGCCGTGCCGGAATACCGCTGCGGCTCTATCAAGGCCGACGATGGCATTACCGACCTCCACTATCGCATGGTGATGCCTGTGGACTTCGATCCCGCTAAAAAGTATCCCACGGTGGTCTATGTCTATGGCGGACCGCACGCTCACAATGTCGATGCACGTTGGCATTATGCCAGCCGCAGTTGGGAAACCTATATGGCTCAGCGGGGATATCTGCTCTTCATTCTCGACAACCGCGGCAGCGAGAATCGTGGTCGCGACTTCGAGCAGGCAACATTCCGCCAGCTGGGTCAGGTGGAGATGCGCGACCAGATGCGCGGCGTTGATTTCTTGCGCACACTGCAATATGTCGACACGGCTCGCATGGGTGTGCATGGTTGGAGCTTTGGCGGCTTTATGACCATAAGCCTCATGACTCATTACCCCGATGTGTTCAAAGTGGGCGTGGCCGGTGGCCCGGTAATTGACTGGAAGTGGTATGAGGTGATGTATGGTGAGCGCTACATGGATACACCACAGACTAATCCCGAAGGATATGCCCTCACCAGCCTGACAAGCAAGGCCAAAGACCTGAAAGGACGCTTGCAAATCATCATCGGCTTGAATGATCCCACAGTGGTGCCGCAGCACGCCTACAGTTTTCTCAAGGCTTGTATCGCAGCTGGCACGCAGCCCGATTTCTACGTCTATCCCGGACAAGGGCACAACATGATGGGGCACCAAAGCGTGCACCTGCACGAGCGCATCACGCGCTACTTCGACGATTACCTGAAGTGATTCCTATTGAATGCCCGAAATAAAAGAAAGAGGGTGTGTCATAATTCAGTTATGGCTCACTCTCTTTGCAAATCAACCGCCTGAGAATGGGATATTTTTCAGGCGGCTGTTTTTTCTTTGTTTTGTCTGTACACTCGATTCTCATGAGGTAAAGACCGAGCTG
>JAGAYZ010000053.1 GCA_017940245.1 Muribaculaceae bacterium
GCACTGGCCTACGATCAACCTGTGGATGCCCGCCGATGCCTGTCGTGCCTCACCATAGAGTATCGTGGTGAATTGTCGCAATGGGTGCGTGAGGCGATGGGCAATAGGGTTTATGGCTGCGACGAGTGCCAGCGGTGCTGTCCGCATAACAGCCAGGCCGTTCCCACCGCTGTTGCCGACTTTGAGCCCAGCGAAGAATTCCTCTCGCTTACCGATGCCGATATTCGCCACATGACTTCGGCGCAATTCAAGCGCCTGTTTGGTCACAGTGCCGTGCAGCGCACCCGCTTGCAAGGATTGCAGCGCAATCTGCCCAGCTCAGGTGGCGAGCGGGAATAAGGCCAAAAAGCGAGGGCGTGGATGATTAGAACCGGAATCCTACTAGTGCCATGAAATCGATGGTGGAATTGATCAGACGGCTGTTTTTTGACTTGTAGCGGTGGTGGTCGGCAAAACCGTGTAGCCCTAAGAAGAATTTTTTGTGATTATAAACAGCTCCGATGCGTCCTCTCAAGTTAAGCGATAAGGCACTGACCATGTGATCATCTTTGTGGTAATGGTTGTAGCGGTAGCCTATGTAGGGCGTTAGGGTGAAGTTCATCACCCACTTGCGTCCCAGCACCCAGTTGTAGCCATAGCCGAAAAGCACGCAATAGTCGTTGTAGAGGATGCGTGGGGCATCTTCTTGCGTGGGAATGTAAACACGTGATTCGGGATCAAGCTTATCCACATCAAATTTCACGTCGAAGTGTTGCAGGCTGATACCGGCCAACCACGAACCGGCACTACGCTTCTGATACTTGGAGAAGCTATAGACCGCTGCTTGCGTGTAGCGCCGGTGATTGAAGAAGTAATAGGCCGTCACGCCCATCGCTTTGCGGGAAATTCCCGACATTTTGAATTCGTGCTTCTCATTATCAATGCTCTTGTTGGTGTAAGAGACGTGTGTCGTGTTGCTGTTTTCCCAATAATAGGCATCGGCGGCAAATCGTGCGCATGTGAACGAGAAATCGATCTTGTTCGACACGTTGCTGCCATGAATCAGGTTACTCATGTTCAATGAATAGCCCACGCTCACAGCCATGAACGACAATGATATACCGATGTTTGACACCAGATTGCTGTTCATGACCATGTCCACGTCCTTAAAGGGTGTGCCGATGTAAGAGTCTATCCAGTTGTCGCTCTTAAACATGATTTTCCAGTTCTTACCGGTGCCTTTCACATAGGTGGTGTCGTAAGTGTTGAAAGTGCGGTCGCCCCACTTGTAGGTCTTATAGCAAAACTTGAGGAACTTGGGGTAGCCCATCGAACTGTCGTTGAAGTTCACCTTTCCGTGCTTCATGGCACGCCACCAGTAGCCCTCGTTGCGTGTGGTGTCGTAGGGTTCGTTGAGCTTGTCCTCGATGCGTTGCTTGATGCGGGCCTTGATTCGCTGGAATTTGTTTTGCTGCTCTGTGTCGGGCCCTGATGCTGTCGATTCCAGTTGTTGCACGGCAACCTGTGTCGAGTCCTGCCCCCACATCAGCAGCGGCATGCAACAAGCGACGACAAGTATCAAGACAAGTTGTTTCATTTTCAATCGGGGAAAGAAGATTATAACAATGATAGATTAGAAATCACTGAAGAATGAAGGCCTGATGAGCAAGCCCAGACGCAAGCGGCAATGGTACTTGTTGTAGTCGAGCATGTTCTCGCCATAGCCGTCGTAGAAGTGCAGCATGATGAACTGGTTATCCTTCTCGCGGATGCGGAAACCTACGTTGATGATGGTGTTGAAGTTGAAGTCCCACCCCTTGCGCTTGACAAAAGTGACATCTGCCACCCAGCGCTTGTTGGACGAGATAAACTGTGCGCCGGCTTGGAAAATGCCGCTGTAGCGGAGAATGTCTTTGTTGTTCTGGCCGTCGATGATGGGAATCCAGGTCTTGGCATGCACCATCAGGCGGGGGTCGATATATGCCGAGCCGGCAAACGACACCTTGTTCCAGCTGCGTGATGCCTCGCCATCGCGGCCGTTGGATTCATGCTCAATCATGATGGTGGCATTACCCACCAGCTTGCCTTTGTAGAAAATCAACTTCTGCACACCCAGGCCCGGATTGAAATTCAGGTCGTGGAAGGGAAGCGATTCCTCAAAGATGTTCCACATTGCCTTTTGTGAGTAACTCAGGAAGAGGTGGCTGTGGAAGGGCAGGATAGACTTGGTGAGCCGCTGGCGGAAACTGATCTGGAATTTCACGTCGCTGTTAAACTCGGTGGGCTTTTGATTCAGGGCCGTACCCACTGCGAAATAGTTGTCTTTGTAAATGCCAAAGAACGGGCGGTTGTCAAAGTCGTGGACAATGCTGTCGACATTGAATTGTTCCTTGTCTTTGCCAATATTGGTGATTTGAGCCGAAGAGGGATAAACTAAACCTGCAAAGGCTAGAATAGTTATGATTCTGAGTAATTTCATTTTTTATATTATTTACTAGAGAACTGTGAATCCTATTGCGTGAATGCCATTGTATGACATGATGATTTTTCCATTAAGCCACAAGTGGGTGATGTCTAGATCCAGTTCGCTATAATACTCGCTGGTGAGCACATACACATCTTGGTCGTAGCTGTAGATCTCTTGGGCTTGTGAACTGGTCACGCCGGGATTACCCGAAAGGTAATGAGTGGGGACACCATCGGTCCACAGGGTTGCCACGAGAGAGCCATCATCTTTGCGTTCCCAGCCTGCGCCATAAATGTGGCCTTGATTCATGGTGATAGCGTCGATGCGCCCTTCGGTTGCATCATTTGAGGTTGTGGGATAAATTTGGTATTGCTTGTCGACCCACACGGCGGGCATGCCATCGATGCAACCGCCTATCAAGGTGTGGTCGCGGTTATAGGCGTAGATGGCGTGGCACTCGCCTGTTTTGACGCCCTCGGGCATGGGCAGGTATTCCTTTTTGTAGTTGGTGTAGAGCACGGGTTTGTAGTAACTGTCGTCATTCTCATCATCACCAAAGGCATAGCCAATTACATAGCATTTCCCTTCGCTCACTCTTAGTCCATGATTGGCAGGGATGAAATCGTGATATTTCTCAAGCGGGAAAATGCCGCTGTTTTTGAGCACATTGGGAATGTCGAGTAGAAAGATGTAGTAGTCCCATTTCCCTATGCCGTAGGTCCAGTGGTCCACATCGTCGATGAAGTCGATGTGCAGGGTGCTCCACTTTCCGTTTTTCCAGTAGCCCACGCGATCTTTTGATTGGACTCCCGACACAAAATAGTCATTACCGTCGGCTATGATTTCGTTGGCATAGGTGCAGTTGGGCAATTGCGTGACCAGTTCGCCATGCTGATCAAAAATTTCACCATCGGTGCTCAACACCAGCACGGTGCGCTTGTCAAGCGGTTTGAACGGGTTGCCTGGCTCATCATGGTGGCATGAAGAAAGCAATAGCAGAGTGCTGAACGCACAGATGCAAAACAGAAAAATATGTTTCATACTAGATGGAAGATTCAATTATACATCAACAAAAAATCTAAAATTTTAATGATGTTAGCGACAAAGGTAGGAATTTTATGGCAAACAAGCAACGGCGTGGTGCTTTTTTTCATGATAGAAGCAAGAGTTCTTAAAAAATCTCTTCATTGAGCAAGCATTAACTATCGTCGGCCTAATGACAGCCTTAAGCTTAGAAGAATCGAATAAAGAATGATTTTGGAGCGTGTGGCAGAGCGTGTTATGGTTTGGATGGTTGCCACAGGTGCATCGGGTCGAAGGAAATTCAACTGAAATATGTGGGGGTTTGTTGAAAGTTTGTATATTTCTGCTGAAAATGGAATGTGTAACCATTGTCAATTCAGTGAAAAGAGGTAATTTTGCAGCGACATGAGAAAGACTAAGATCGTAGCATAAATAGTAATAGTTTAAGAATGAAATGATTGCCTGGCTGTGAAGCTCGGCAATCATTTTTTTGTGGTAATGCCAGCGTTGAAGGAAATCTGGCTATTCTGAAGATAAATGTGTTACTGGCGTTTGAGGAATTCAACCAGTTGAGCCGTGGCGCGTCCGCGATGGCTGATGGCATTTTTTTCACTGGCATCCATCTGTGCAAAGGTGCGTCCATCGCCCTCAACAGGCTGGAAAATGCTGTCGTAGCCAAAACCGCCTGTGCCGTGGCGCTCGGTGAGGATGTGGCCCTCGACCTTGCCTTCAAACAAATGTTGCTCATCGCCTTGCAGCAAGACAATGGCGGTGCGGAAGCGGGCGGTGCGCTTGGGCATGGGCACGTCGGCCATGAGCCGCAACACCTTGTCGATATTGCGCTCGCTGTCGTGGGCCACGCCACCATAGCGTGCCGAGTGCACGCCGGGTTCACCATTGAGTGCATCGATTTCCAGTCCGGTGTCGTCGCTGAAGCAGTCCAAACCGTAGTGCAGTTTTACATATTGAGCCTTCATCTCGGCGTTGCCTTCGATGGTGTCGGCGGTTTCGGGTATGTCGTCGTGGCAGCCGATGTCGGCCAGTCCTTGCACTTCATACATGTCGCCCAGCATCTGGCGTATTTCCTCCAGCTTGTGGGCATTGTTTGTTGCGATAACGAGTCGTTTCATCTCCTTTTTTACATTTGTGTCTGCTGTGGTGGTGTGGGTTGTTGAGGAGCCGCGGGCTCTTGCGGGAAAGGTTGAGCGGCGTTCTGCTCGGTGCGTGGTCGGCCCAGCAACTCGAACGTGTCGACATAAATCTCGGTCACGTAGCGCTTGATTTGGTTGCGGTCTTCCCATGCGCGTGTGCGTAGACGTCCTTCGATGTAGAGTTGAGTGCCTTTGCGGATGTAACGCTCGGCCACCTCGGCATTGCGGCCCCACATCACGATGTTGTGCCACTCGGTGCGTTCGGGTACTTGCACGCCGTTGGCGTTAGTAAAAGCACGGTCGGTAGTAGCCAGCGAGAAGGTGGCCATGGGCTGGTTTTGTGCCAGATATCGCACATCGGGGTCTTTGCCCACATGGCCCAGTAAGATGACTTTGTTGACAGACATAGTATAAAGAAATTAAAGGTTAATGAATGGGGTGTGTTCTAAAACGTATCCAGTCCCACACGTTCATGCAGTCCGAAGATCAGGTTCATGCAGTGCACGGCGGTTCCTGCGTCGCCCTTGAGGCGATTGTCGATGGCGGCGGAGATGATGAGTTGTTGGGCCTCGCTCTGCAGGTGCATCAGGCACTTGTTGGTGCCCAGCACATCGCCCGGCAGAGGGGGCTGGTCTATGATGAACGTGAAGTTGTGGTCGTCGAAGTAGTCGTCGTAGAGCGTTTTCACCAGGTCGAGTGCTGTGGTGCAATGCACCTTTACCTTGCTGGTGATGCCGCGCTGCTTCTCGTCGATGATGTTCTCCACTTTCACACCGTGAGTGAAGCTGTTTTGTACACCGGTGAGCAGATAAGCAATCTCCTTTTCCACAGCGGCCACATCGATGGGCTGGGAGGTGGTGATGGCGACGCTGATGTCGCTTGTGAGCATCAGGTTTCTTGCCAATGGCAGCAAGGTGAGTTCCACAAGATTGGCACAAGCACTTGGACAAGCCACACGGAAGCAGTCGTGAACCAGTGATTTGCGATTGATTTCGGGCAGTCCATAGGTGTACTGTTCGTTGTAGCGATATGTGCCGGTGAGGTCTATGACCTTAGTGTCGGGCGAAAGTTGCTCCAGGAAATGCGCCACATTTTGGTCGTATACAGCAATAAACACCACATCCGCCACGTCGGGCGGAATGTTAGTTTGGCTTGTCGTCAAATGTGTGTCGCCGGTGAGGAAACGAAATTGTGCGCTGAGCGGCTCAGGTGGATTCTGGTCCACAACCCACACGAGGTTGACATCGGGGTGAAAAACTAAAATCTTGATGAGCGTGGCTGCAGTGGGTCCTTTCGCTCCGTAGATACCGGCTTTTATCATATATAGCAAAATTAGTTATCGATGATGTGGCAAGAACCGGTTGAGCACCTGGCGGGCTTGCTCGTGGGTGACACCCTCGCGCAGAATGGCGAAGACCGTGTCGGCACCGGCAATGGTTCCCAGGAACTCTTGGGCATGGCTCATGTCGATGTCATAGGCCAGGCCGGCGGCATAACCGTTGCGCGTCTTCATGACCGCAAAGTTGCCCGAGAATTCCAGCGAGGCGTACCCCATGTGCTGGCCTGCAACAGGCATGCCTGCGAGCAACCTTGAGTTCTGCAACTCGGTGGTACCCGGAAATATGTACATGTAACCGCCGTTGTCGGCTGCCACTTTTGTGATTTTTAATGCCTTCAGGTCACGCGAGAGCGTGGCTTGAGTTACATCAATGCCTAAATCGGAGAGACGCTGAGCCAGTTCGCTCTGGCTTCCGATACAATTTCCCTTAATGAGCTCCACGATGAGCTGGAGTCTGTTACGTTTATTTTTCACAAATCTGTAAATTTTAGTGTGAATAATTAGATGTAGCTTGTATGGTTATTCTTTGAGCTGCAAATATACGCATAAAATTTTAAAATAGAATATTTGAGTTCAAAAAAATTAAGAATGTGAATTAAAACACTCAGAAATAAGGGGGCGTGCGCTTTACCCCCGATAAAATGATGGGAATGGCGAGAATCGTCATTCCCATCATGGACTTATTGGAGAATTGTTTTATTATTTCCCACTCTTGGTGAGCTTACGTGTCACGGCATAGGCCACAGGCGATGCCACGAACAGCGAAGCGCACGTACCAATGATCACACCCAGAATCATCGTGAAGATGAAACCGCGAATGCTTTCACCACCCAGGAAGAACATCACCAGCAGCACGAGCAACGTGGTGATAGACGTCATCAACGTACGCGAGAGCGTGCTGCTCAATGCGTTGTTGAAGGTGATGAAAAGATCCTGCTTGGGGAAGAGCTTGCGATATTCACGCACGCGGTCGAAAATCACCACGGTATCGTTCACCTGATAACCAATCACGGTCAGGATAGCGGCGATAAACGTCTGGTCCACTTCCATGGAGAAGGGGAAGAATCCGTGGAAGGTGTAGAACCCGATGACCACGAATGTGGTGAATGCCACTGCAGCGAGTGCACCCAGCGAGAAGGCCAGGTTGCGGAAGCGGAACAGGATGTAGAGTGCCATGGCAAGCAGTGAGAAGAACACTGCCCAGATGGCCTCGCGGGTCATGTCGCTTGCGATGCTCGGGCCCACAACTTCGCTCGACACCACACCGATCTTTTCGTTAGACACGCTGAAGTCTTCCTTACTCATGTTGCCCAGCTCGCTCTTCAGTCCATTGTAGAGCTTGGTCATGATTTCATCGTCGATGCCTTCCTCGGTGCTGTCGATCTTGTAGTTGGTGGAGATGCGCACCTTCGTGTCGTTGTCGATGGTGATTACCGATGTGTTGGCACCCTCAAATTGCGGAGTCAGTTGAGCCTCGAGTGCGGTGGTGGAAACCGAGTGGTCGAATTGTACCACAAAGTTGCGTCCACCCGAGAAGTCGATACCGCGGCTCAGTCCACGCATAGCCAGCATACCAACGAAGATAATCGCCACAATGCCCAGCACCATCCAGGTCTTCTTGGCCATGCCCATGAAGTTTACCTTCACGTTCTCGAGCATGTGCTCGGTGAGCTTGGTGGTGAATGTCATGTTTTTGAATGTACCCTTGTTGATGAAGAATTCCATCACCAGGCGGGTAGCAAACACAGCAGTGAAGAACGAGCAGATGATACCCACAACCAGCGTCACAGCGAAGCCCTTGATGGGGCCACTACCCAGCAGGATGAGGATGATACCTGTGATGATGGTAGTCAAGTTAGAGTCGAAGATAGCCGAGAAGGCGTTCTTGTAACCGTCGGCCACGGCTGCCTTGAGACCCTTGCCGTTACGCAGCTCTTCCTTGCAGCGCTCGAAAATCAGCACGTTGGCATCCACTGCCATACCCAGTGTCAGCACGATACCGGCGATACCAGGCAGTGTGAGCACGCTCTGGAACGAAGCAAGAATACCGATGATGAAGAACAGGTTCAGCACCAGACCCAGATTGGCGATGTTGCCGGCATATACACCATAGGTGCACATCATGAAGATGATCAACAGAATCAGAGCCACGATGAACGACTTGATACCCTTGTCGATGGATTCCTGACCCAGCGACGGACCAATCACGCTCTCGCTAGCCACATTGACACGTGCCACCATCTTACCAGATTCGAGCACGTTGGCAAGGTCGTTGGCCTCTTCCACGGTGAATCGGCCACTAATCTGGCTGCTACCGCCGTCGATTTGGCTATTCACGTTGGGGAACGAGTAAACCTGGTCGTCGAGGACGATGGCGATGGCTTTACCGATGTTCTGGCCGGTGATGCGCGACCACTGGCGAGCACCCTCGCTGTTCATTCGCATCGACACCACCTGACCCTGCAGGTTGTCAAACTCGCTGCTTGCGCGGGTCACCACATCGCCGGTGAGCACGGGCTTACCCTGGATGGTGCGCAATGCAACCAGTTGGAACACGTCCATGCCACCCTGCATAGCCTGGGGCTTCACGGTCCATGCCAGCTTGAGGTCGGCAGGAAGGGTCACCTTGGCCATGGGGGAATTGATGATGGCGTTCACGGCAGCAGTGTCGGTCACTGCTACGTAGCCCACAACAGGCGAACCGGCACCTTGAGCGGCGAGAGCCTGGAAACCAGTCAGCTCAGCCAGCGACTTGCCACCCTTGGCGGCAGGGGCAGGAGCGGGTTTCTCGGCGGGAGCGGCCTTGGTGCTGTCGGCAGCCACGCTGTCGGTAGTGGCTTCGGCGGGCACTTGCACACCGGCCTGAGCCTGAGTGCTCAGAGCGTTGAGTGCACCAGCCACGTCGGCCAGCGTGTAGGTCTCATAGAATTCCAGGTTGGCGGCACCTTGCAGCAGCTTGCGCACGCGCTCGGGTTCCTTTACACCAGGAAGCTCCAGCAGGATGCGGCCGGTGCTTTGCAGTTTCTGGATGTTGGGGGCTACCACACCGAAGCGGTCGATACGGTTGCGCAGCACCTTATAAGAATTGTCCACCATGGCTTCCACTTCGTCTTCCAGGTATTTTTGCACCTGGCCGTCGCTTGCCGTGGGGTTTTCTTTAACCTTTTCAATATTGCGGAAGATTTGAGCCAGACTGCCTTCGGGGGCAAGACGCTTGTACTCGTTGCAGAACGAAGCCACAAAGTTTTCTTGGGCGGCTTGATTTTTGGAAACGTTGGCGATGGCTTGGTTGAACTTCTTGTCGGGGTTATCACCCGAGAGGGCGCGCAGAATGTCGGGGACCGAAATCTGCAGCGTTACGTTCATACCACCTTTCAAGTCAAGGCCGAGGCCCAGCTCCTTCTCACGTACCTGCTGGAATGTGTAGTATCCCAGGTACACTTTCTCTTTACCGATTGAGTCAAGATAATTGTTCAGCGCATTGCGGTAGGTGTCGTTCGACGTGTCGGGCGACTTCAGACCTGCAATTTTCAGTGCTTTTTGTTCTGCTATTCCTTGATAGTGATTAGACACAAAAGTGAACGACAGATAAAATGCACAGATTAAAATCAGCGCGATTGTGATGACTCTGATAAAACCTTTAGTTTGCATTTGTTAAGTTATTAATTTAAGTTTTTATTGTTTTTGCAAAAAGTGTAACGACCTGTAAGAGTGCAAATTACCCTTCACATCTAAGGGCGTTTTTTACCCAAAAATGCATGGCAACTCGCACATTCACAAGTTTTCAGCCTGCAAATATACGACAAAATATTCATGTGAGAAAATAAAAACTGCGCTTTTGCCCTTTTTTGTGGTTTTCGGTCTGGCTTGCAGACACTTCAAATGCACACTTCTTTATGTGCTCGATTAATCAAATTTTTTTGTGATATTACGTCACTTCGTTCCAAGAAATTAGGCGGTGGAAAACTAGAAGAATCTTCGTTTTTTGCGCTCAACTTGCACTGATTTTTGAAAAATTAGGCTTCGTCTTGGCAAAAAATAATAAAAACTGTGTTTCTATTTTTGTATTGCGCTCAACTTGCACTAATTTTGTAGGTTGAAACTAATTGTGCAGCTATGAGCAGTCTGGTTTACCCCGTAGGAGAGCAGGATTTCACTAAAATCCGCGAACGTGGTTTTGTCTATGTAGATAAGACCGCTCAAGCGTGCCCACGACGGCCGCACGGTGCGACTGCTGGGGCTGAACATCAACAAGGAGACCCGGACCATCGACGACTGGCAATGCGAGTAATAAGAGGTAAGAGAAATATTTACGAGAAAAAACTGAAAGAATGAAGATAGTTGTTTTAGACGCTTATACTGGTAATCCCGGCGACTTGTCGTGGCAACCCATGCGTGAACTGGGCGAGTTGATCCTTTACGATCGCACGCCCCCCGAACTGATTATAGAACGCGGCATGGAGGCCGATGCCATATTGATTAATAAGATTGTCATCACCCGCCAGATGATGGAACAGTGGCCGCGGTTGCGCTACATAGGCGTGATAGCCACAGGCTTTAATATTGTGGATATTGAAGCGGCACGCGACCATGGCATTGTGGTGACCAACGTGCCCAGCTATAGCACGCCATCGGTGGCACAGCTCACCATGGCACACTTGCTCAACATCTGTTGCCAGGTGCAACATTACACCGACGAGGTGCGCGAAGGTATGTGGAGTAGGTGTCCCGACTTCAGTTTCACCGACACTCGCCTGATGGAAATTGCCGACAAGCGAATGGGCATCGTGGGCTTTGGCCAGATAGGACAGGCCGTAGCCAAAATAGCACTCAGTTTCGGCATGAAGGTGACGGCATTCACGTCGAAAGAAGCCTCGGCTCTTCCTTCGGGAGTAGACAAGGCCGAAAGCCTGGACGCGCTGATGACCGACTGTGACGTGGTGAGTCTTCACTGCCCGCTAAATGATGAGACTCGTGGCATGATTGACCGCCGCCGCATTGCACTCATGAAGCCTACCGCCATTCTGCTCAACACCTCGCGCGGTCCGTTAATTGACGAACCGGCGCTGGTAGAGGCGCTGACCGAAGGCCGAATTATGGCTGCCGGACTGGATGTGATGGCTGTGGAGCCTCCCCGTGACGACAATCCGCTGCTCACGGCGCCCAATTGCTATTTCACACCCCACATTGCCTGGGCCAGTGCCGAGGCGCGTGCCCGGCTCATGGTTATCATCACCCGTAACTTAAAAACCTTCATGGAGGGTCATCCAGAAAATAAAGTAAACTGAGATGCGAGGTGCCAAAAGCAAAATGCTATCGTTCTTGCCTGCTCTGCTGGTGCTGGCTGCGACACTGGTGCTGACCGCATGTGCCAACATCGGGTCGCCCGAGGGTGGACCACGCGACTACACGCCGCCCGAGGCCGTGAAAATGTCGCCTGCTATGGGTGCAGTCAATTTTAAGGGCAACAAAGTGGAAATCACCTTCAATGAGGTGGTCAACATCAAAGACCAGCAGAAAAAGGTGATTGTATCACCCGTGCAGCACGACATGCCGCTCATCCGTGCCATGGGCAAGAAGGTCACCGTGGAGTTTCGCGACACGATGAAGCCCGAAACCACCTATGTCGTCGATTTTTCCAATGCCATCGAGGACAACAACGAGGGCAACCAGCTCGACGGGTTTGCTTTCACGTTTTCTACCGGGCCCGAAATCGACTCGCTGCGCATATCGGGCATTGTGCTCAATGCCAGCAATCTGGAACCCGCCCAGCACATCTTGGTGGGAGTACATAGCAACATGAGCGACACTGCGTTTACGCGTCTGCCGCTGGAGCGTGTCACTCGCACCAACGACCGCGGGCAGTTTACCCTCATGGGACTGAAGCCCGGCAAGTATCGCGTGTTTGCGCTCAACGATGTAGATGGCGATTATCGCATGGCCCGCACCGAGGATGTGGCTTTTGTTGATAAGGTGTATGAACCGTCGGTGTCCACTTTCGAGTCGATGGACACCGTTTTCACCTTCGACCACAAAGTGGATACTGTGATGCAGGCGGTGCACACCGATTTTTTACCCAACAATGTGCTGCTCAGCCTGTTCAACGAGCATTACCAGTCGCTATACCTGAAGACGGCCAGCCGTCCGTCGCCCAGCAAATTGCACCTGCTCTTTGGAGCTGCGGTCGATACGTTGCCTCAACTGGAAATTCTGCGACCGGCAGCTCATGCGACCGACTGGTGTAGGCTGGAACGCACCGCACGTGGCGACTCACTCACTTACTGGCTCACCGATTCCGTGCTCATCAAGAGTGACACCATCACTGTGGCGGCTCGTTACCAGCGCGTGGATAGCACCGACCATGTGGTTTGGTTCCAGGATACGATACACTTTGCCTATATCAAGCCTCCATATCTGAAAAAACAAGAGGAAGAAGCTCGCAAAGACCGTGAGCAGAAAGCTAAGCGCCTGCAGGAGTTGCTCGACCAGCAGGCCCGGGGACAGGACGTGGACGCCGCCGAAATCAAGGAGCTGGAAAAGGAGTCGGTAGTGCCCACACCCAAGTTGAAAGTAGACTTTGTCAAGAAAGGAACACTGGAGGTGTATGATACAGTAAAGGTGAAATTTGACGCTCCTATCGCTCGCTGGGATTCCAGTGCCGTGAAGCTGGAGGTGAAGTGCGACACGTTGTGGACCCCCTTGCCTGTTGCTGCATTTGAACCGCAGGATGAATATGACCTGATGACTTACCGCTTGCCCATGGCGTTTGAGCCCGATTCCAGTTATCGCATCACCATCAATGCCGGAGCCGTGACTTCGGTTTATGGACTCAAAAATGATTCCATCGGCATGGAATTCAAGGTGAAAGCTCTGGAAGAGTATGCCAATTTGCAGGTGCGCGTCAACGTGCGCGACAGTGCTTTTGTGGAATTACTCGATGGCAGCGACAAGCCCGTGCGTCAGGCTCCAGTAGTGGATGGTGTGGTGGATTTTGAAAACGTCTTACCTGCCACTTATTATATGCGTCTCACGCTCGATGCCAACGGCAACGGACGATGGGACACTGGCAATTACGCCCAGCACTTGCAGCCCGAGGAGGTCTATTATTATCCCCAGCCAGTGAAGTTGCGCCGCAACTGGGACGTGGACCAGCAGTGGAACATCTACGCCACAGCGCTCGACTTGCAGAAACCCGATGCCATCAAGAAAAACAAGCCCGAGCAGAAGAAAAATGCTGTGGAGCAAAAGAAGAAAGGCAAGAATGGTACCGACGAGGAAGAAGAGGAAGATGAATTCAATTCTTCGGGATTCGGCAATACCACCTATAGCGGCAATAAGTACAATGATTTCCAACGAAATCGCAACAATCGATAATCTGTGAGTAAGTCACCGGCTTGCACAACTTAAATATAAAAAAACAAATGTTAGAGAAAATAGGAGCGTGGATCATCGCCGTGAGCGATACCGTGTGTGGTTACCCCGAATTTTTGCTGCTCATTGGCGGCGGATTGTTTTTGTTTATATACTCGGGTGCGGTGTCTATCAGACGGTTGCCGTGGGCATTGCGCGCGTTGCGCGACAAGCAAGCCAGCGACAGTGGCAAGCAATCGGGCCAGATCAGTTCGGTGCAGGCGTTGTTGAGCGCTATTGCCGCTACCGTGGGCATGGGCAACATAGCCGGTGTGGCCATCGCATTGTCAATAGGTGGTCCCGGCACGGTATTCTGGATGTGGGTGAGTGCTTTGGTGGGCATGTCGACCAAGTTCTTTGAGGGATCGTTGTCCATTATGTATAAGGGGCGCGACAGTGCCGGTGAAGTGCAGGGAGGCCCCATGTATATTATCACAAAGGGCTTGGGCGAGAAGTGGAAACCGATGGCCGTGGCATTCTCGATTTTTGGGCTTGTGGGCACATTGTGCTTCATGCAGGCCAACCAGCTCGTGGAGTCGGTGACTACAGTGTTCACCACGCCTATGGGCATTGAGAACACATTGATGTTGCGCTTCGCCATGGGGGTTGTCATGGTGCTTATCGTGGGCGCTGTGATTCTGGGCGGAATTAAACGCATCGCTCTAATTGCTTCGCGCATCGTGCCAGTGATGGTGGTGCTTTATCTCATCATGGTCGTTGTGATCATGGCATTGAATTTCAGGGAGATTCCAGGTGTGTTCGGACAGATTTTTGAAGGCGCATTCGACATGCGTGCGGGTTTCGGTGCATTTGCCTACGTGGCGCTGACTGGTGCACGCCGTGCCGCATTTGTCAACGAGGCTGGCGTGGGTACCGCTTCGATGATGCACGGAGCCAGCAAGAACACCGACCCCATTCGCGAGGGACTGATTGCCATGCTAGGTCCCGCCATCGACTCGGGTCTGGTGTGTACCTTAACTTCGATTCCCATCATCATCGCCGGCAACTATGTGGGCTTGACCGACCCCAAGGGCCTTTATGTTGCCCTGGGAGCCTGGGGCCAGTTGCTGCCGGGCATCGGCCACCTGTTGCTGATGGCAATAGTCTTCTTCTTTGCCTTCTCGACGATGTTCTCTTATAGCTACTATGGGCAGAAGTGTACCAACTACCTCTTTGGTGCCCACAACGTCAAGTGGTATAACTACTATTATCTGGCAATGATTGTCGTGGCTGCGATGATACCTCTCAATGTGATGGTGAGCATCATGGATCTGGCCTTTGCCTTAATGGCATTGTGCACCATGATTGCGTTGCTCGCACTTGCTCCACGTGTAAAAGCCCTCATGCGCAGCTATTTTGCGTAGTCGCTCGCATAAAGTGGGCATTTCCATTCCTGTCATGTCGGCTTAATGTTATACTTTTGCATAGTACTACAAAATGTTGAGTTATTATGCAAAGAATTAATCTTGAGCTAACCTTCAACGACCGCCAATGCCATCAAAAACCAGTGAGTGTAAAAGTAAATGGAGTCACATTTGTGGTCGGTAATGAAGAATTTCCAGAATGGATGAATGTGAGAGGTGGACGGCCGATGCTCAGGCCTTTTATGGAGGAAATCATTAGTGAGTTGGCCCAAACGGGTCAGGCTCGCACCAGCGAGACCTACCGAGCCGCACTAGGCAATTTCCTCATGTTTCGTGAGGGTGCCGATATAGCGCTTGCCGACCTTAACTCGGTTGTTGTCAAGCGATATGAGCGCCACATGCTAGAACGCGGCTTGTCGCTGAACACCGTGTCGTTTTACATGCGCATTTTGCGGGCGGCGTATAATCGGGCAGTAGAGCGCGATATGATAGCCGACCGGCATCCTTTTGCCCATGTCTATACCGGCATTTCGGCAACCATCAAGCGCAGTGTGTCGCTGGAAGCGATACGAGCCGTAAAGAATTATGGTAGCGACCAGTATAAACGTCAGCTGGCTCGCGACCTGTTTATGTTCAGTTTCTACACCCATGGCATGTCGTTTGTAGACATGGCATTTTTGCGTACCGACGCTTTGCGCAAAGGATGGCTGCGGTATCACCGGCGCAAGACCGGACAGGCGGTGCATGTGCGCTGGCAGCCTTGCATGCAAGACATTGTAAAGCGGTATCGGCCGGTGGAGCCGTTCATGCTACCCATCATTATGTGTGAAGATGGCACGGAGAGGGAGCAATACCGGTTGGTGCAAAATGTGGTCAATTATCAATTGCGGATGATTGCCGAAGAACTGAATCTAGGTTGTCACCTCACCATGTATGTCGCGCGACATTCGTGGGCTACCATCGCTCAAACTATGGGCACTCCCATTGAGGTCATCAGTGGTGGAATGGGGCATACCAATGCCAACACCACACGCATCTATCTGCGCGCGCCCTCGCAAAACAGTATAGATGCGGTCAATTATAAAATCATCTCGGCACTTTAGTGTGCATTGACGAGAATCGGTGCCAATTCCATTGTGGTAAAACGCGAGAATTAGGCCAGAACTTGACCTTGCGGGTGGCGTTTGTCGTCGGCCAGCTCGATGACTTGTGCGTGTGTCACGCGCCCCCCGTCGAGGGTGAGGGTGACCAGAGTGCGCACCACCTGCCAGCCCTGACGGCCAGCGGCACCGGGATTGACCACGAGCACGTCTAGCGAACGGTCGGGCATGATTTTCAAGATGTGGCTATGACCGCACACAAACACCTGCGGTTGTGATAATTGCAGACGCGAACGTATGCCCGGAGCATACTTGCCGGGGTAGCCACCGATGTGGGTCATGACCACTTTCACGCCCTCGGTCTCAAAGATTTCGGTATCCTTGAAGCGTAGCCGCAGGTTACCGCCGTCGGCATTGCCATAGACGGCCCTGAGCACGGGGGTGATGGTGGCCAGTCGGTCGATAACGGCTTCGCTGCCGATGTCGCCGGCATGCCATATCTCGTCGCAGTCTTTGAAATATTGCACATACCGGTCGTCCCAGTAGCTGTGTGTGTCGCTGATGATACCTATCTTTTTCATGTTGGATGACAAGGGATTAGTTGAGCCATAGTGAAGCCACCTTGCGACGGATGGCAATGACGTTGCCGGCGGTGATGAGGGTCATGATGACTAAACCTGTGAGCACGGCCGGCAGCACGCTGGCCCGTGGCAGGTCGAAGGCTTCAAGCATGGGCAGATAGTGCGCTCGCGCCAGCACCATGAGTATGACGGCCAGTGCCAGCACCAGGGTGTTGATGCCGACGACCATGAGCACATAGGGGCGCGACACCTGGCCGGGGCTGTAGCCCAGCAAGAGCAAGTCGCGCAGGCGGCGGGTGTTCTTTTGCAGTAGCAGGTAGATAGAGAGCATGAGCACAAAAAACGAAAGCAAGCTGATGACGATGCCCACGGCGATAACGATAGACACAATCACGGTGAGAAAATAGTTGGCCTTGCCGGCTTGTGCTTTGTCGCCGGCCACATCGTAGTGGTGATCTTTCATGTACTGCTCAATCTTTACGTCGCCCGGACTATTGACCTCTACAATGAGTCGCATGGGATGTCCATGACCACCATTGCCATAGCGGTCGTTGGCCCAGCGCATGAATTTCTCGGGCACAATCACAGTGTTCAGTCGACTGGAGAACCCCACGATGCGTCCCGGTAGTACCTCGTTAAGTCCGTTGCCCGAGAAAGTGAACGAGAGCGGAATCATGCCCACCTGCCCCTCGCTGATGCGCGGCAACCCTTGTGTGGCCGCAAATCCGAAGTTGTAAAGCGACAGGTAATCACGAGCGACGATGACCGGCACCTCGGGCCGTGCGGGATTGAAGTCCCACTGGGCATCGGTCACGTCGATGAAGTCGGTGGGGATGGACTCGAAGAAGAACTGGCTGCGCATGGCGCGTCCGCTATTGCCTAATCCCACGGTGGCATAAATTGAGAACTCGCTGTTCAGGAAACGCCCCACTTTGCGGCACCAGGGTTGCGCCTCGATGTCGGCAATGGCCGTGTCGTCAAATTCGCCTGTTCCCCCCATCATGGCTCCCACGCCCGTCACCGCGCGTGTAATGACCAGATAGTCTTTCCTGATAAACGACTCCTCGTCGCTGAACACGGGTTTCACATCGCGATAGAACTGGACGGCAAGAATGACGATGGTGAGTCCCACCAGATTAGCGATGGAAAACCCGATGAGTTGGGCGGGACTGATGTGCTTGCGCAGTAATTTCCACAGAAGATTGTTCATGGTGATCATAGTTTAAGTTCCACATCGTAGTCGAGTGCCAGGTGGTTGCCCACCGACGTGGCAATAATGGCGGCTCCCTGTCGAGTGGCTTCGTCGGCAAAAAGGCGCGCCACGATTGCGTTGTTGGCCGCGTCGAGATGGCTTACCGGCTCGTCGAGCAGGTAGAAGTCGGCCGGCTGGCATAGTGTGCGTATGATGGCCACTCGCTGTTGCTGGCCGATAGACAGGCGGGCCACGGGGCTGTTGACTTTGTCGGGGATGCCCAGCGTGTCGAACAGGTCGAGAATCTCCCGCTCGCTCTTGTGGTGGGTGAGTTGGTTCTTGAGCTGAATGTTTTCCAGCGCACTGAGTTCGGGAAACAATCGCATTTCCTGCGGCAGATAGGCCAGGCTGGTTTTGCGCAGTTCACACCAGTGGGCAATGCTGATGTTTCCTATGTCCCGGCCATCGAAGTCGATGGAGCCACTATAGTCACGTCGATAGCCATAGATGTAGCTGCACAGCGACGACTTTCCTGTGCCGCTGTCGGCCACAATGAGGTAATGTTTGCCGCGTTCCATGGTCAAACTGCATTGCCACACTTGGCTGGGAACGGGTTCGCGCCCGGCAAAGACCGCCGGCAGCGCGTTATGAAGGTTGATTTTCTGCATCTCTAGTGTTTCTGATTAAGGATTCTGCTTGGCCATGCCGGCCGTTGCCGTTGTGCGTCGCATGAGCGGTGTGGTGAGCCGGTGGCGGCCTACGCGGTATTTGATGGCATCATTGGGGCAGGCGGCCGCGCAGTTCATGCACATCACGCAACGGCTGTGGTCGATGGTGTGTTGCAAGGCATTCACGCAACTGGATTTGCACTCGCGCTCGCAAGCGCCGCAACCCACACACAAATCGGGGTTGATGTCGAGTTGCATGAGCGAAAACTGACTCACCGCACCCAGTGTAGTGCCAATGGGGCACACCGTGTTGCAAAACGTGCGCCCGCCTCGCCAGGCTAGGAACAGCACCGCCAGAGTGATGACGATGGCCACCACATTGCCCAGTGCCAGATAGGCGATTCCGGCATCTTGCATGAACAACGTCAGGGGGTCGCTATAGTGCGCCACATAGGTGGAGCGGCGGTCGCTGGAGCATACCGCCACCAGCAGCAACGTGATGCCGCGCAGTCGCCAGTCGCCCGGCATGAAATGGTAATTGCCCTTGCCGCGGTTTTGGATGCGCTTGTCCAGCCACGATGCGATGTCTTGCAACGTTCCCAGCGGGCAAGCCACAGAACAATACACCCTGCCCAAGAGCAGGGTGATGATGAGCCACGCGATACAGGCTCCCAGTGATATCAGTTCGAGATTGACGGTCAGTAGGTGGCGGGCGGCCCAGTCGGTGTATCCCTGCGTCACCAATGCGGCGGTGAGAACAAGCACCGCCACACCGAGTGCCACACGTATATATTTGACCGTCTTCATAGCAATTTAGATGAATGTCCAGGTAATGTTACCCACACCCTCGGTGGTGGTGTTCTTGGGAACAGAGAAAGCGCTCTTGAGCGATTCCTGCTCGCAAGAGCGTCGCACCTCGGTATGGCTCCAAGCCTCGCCCTTGCCGCTCACGGCACGAGCATCTATAACTTTGCCACGTGCGTTAACGCGCACGCGCACGGTAACAGAACCTGTCCAGCGGCTGTGAGGCCGTCCCCAGTATTCGAGAGTATATCCCACCAGTCCACCAATGCCGGGCTTGCCAGTTGCGGCACCCTGGTTGGAGTTGCCGCTGGTGCTGCCCTGCTTGCCGCTGCCCTTTCCGCTCGACTTGCCGAACGCGTCTTTCACGCGGTCGTTTTTGGGTGCTGCGTCCTTGCCCCGTTGCACCTTAGTCTGCTTGTCGGTGGTCTTGGGCGTTTCGGTGGCAGGCCCCGTCTTCTTGGGCTTTTCCTCTTTGGGCTTCTCTTTCACCTTCATGGGCGACTCTTGCTTGGCCGTGACCACCGGTGGGGTCTGCTTGGCGGGTTCGCCTGCATCCTCCAGGTCGTCGCCGGCCACGTCGGGCTCAGCATCGACTTCTTCGGCATTTTCGGGCAACTCGGTGTCCATCTGCTCGCTCTCGGTGGTTTCGGGTGTGTTGCCCAGCATCACGTATTCGCCGCCAAACATGATGGAGTCTTGCTTGAGTTCCACCAGGTTCATGTCTTTGGGCGGATATTCATAGTGCAGGCCGCACGACACTAAGATGCCCACGGTGATGAGTGCCAGCAGCAAGGTGATGATTAAAGCCGCTATTTGGTTTTTGCGATTGTTGTCCATATCCATCTCACATTACACTAGATGTCCTGTGCGGGTTGTGTGGCCGCTGCGGGCTGTTCTTGTGGTTGTGCTTCGGGTTCGGGGGCGGCATAGGTCTGCGATGCCGGCTTGGTGGCCAACACAATCTTTAGCCCGGTCTTCGAGCCTTTGTCCAGAATGTCGACGATTTTGCCATAGGGTACTACCTCATCGGCATAAAGGGCGACAAACTCTTGGGGGTTAGCCTCCTTGAGTGTCTGCATGAAACCCACAAGTTGTTCGGCAGGCAATGGCATGAGTTCGCCTTGTGTCTCGCCGTCGTCTTGCGTGGCATACATGTTCATGTCCTTGTCGATGTAGATGCGTGTGGTGGGCTTGAGCGACGTCTGCTGGCTGCTCTGCGGCAGGTTCACTTCCAGTGCCGATGGGAAGACAAACGTGGAGGTGACCATGAAGAAGATGAGCAGCAAGAAAATCACGTCGGTCATCGAAGCCATGCTGAACATCGACAACGTCTGGTGTTGTCTCTTGAGTGCCATAATTGTTGTGATTTATTTAGCGGGCTCGTTGAGCAGATCCATAAATTCCATGGTGTTGCCTTCCAACTTGTTCATCACCTTGTTCACGCGCGAGGTGAGATAGTTGTAGGCAAACAGGGCTATGATGCCCACGATGAGGCCGGCCACTGTGGTGACCAGTGCCTGATAGATGCCGCTGGCCAGGATAGTGACATTGCTCTGGCTGCCGGCGCTGGCGAGCTGGAAGAAGGCTTGTACCATGCCGGTGACGGTGCCCAAGAAGCCAATCATGGGGGCTCCGGCAGCTGTGGTGGCCAGCCAGTTGAATCCTTTCTCCAGACGGGCTATTTCCATGTTGCCCACGTTCTCGATGGCCACGAGCACGTCGTTCATGGGACGGCCGATGCGGCTCACGCCCTTCTCAATCATGCGCGAGTAGGGGGCGTTGGTGTCCTTGCACAGTTGCATGGCATTGTCGATCTCGCCATTGTGGATAAAATTCTTGATTTTTTCCATGAAGGCGGCATCGGTGCGCGAGGCGCGATTAATGGCAAATACGCGTTCAAAAAAGATGTAAACGCTCACCAGTGCCAGCAGTGCCAGCGGAATCATGAGCCATCCACCGGCCATGGTCAGGTCCCACACCGAGAGGTCTTTTACGACGGGTTCGGCCGCTTGGGTGGCGGCGGGAGTCGTGGCGGTGACAGCGGCTGCTGCTGCAGCCATCGTGTCGGTGACTTGCTGTGCCACACTGTCGATGGGAGCCGTGACTTGCGCAAGAATCGTGTTGAGTAGTGTCATTGTCTTATAAAAGTTAGATGAATAATTTTTTCGGTTTTATTCGGCCACACATTCCTTGTAGGCTTTGATAGTGGCTTCCAGGCCCAGGTAGAGGGCATCGGCGATGAGTTGATGGCCGATGGAAACTTCCTTGAGCATGGGAATGTGCTGCTTGAAGAATTTGAGGTTGTCCAGGCTCAGGTCGTGCCCGGCATTGAGCCCAAGTCCAGCCTGGTGAGCGGCTTCGGCTGCAGCCACATAGGGAACTATGGCGCGGTCGGGGTCGTCGTGAAAATCGTGAGCATAGGGGCCGGTGTAAAGTTCGACGCGGTCGGTGCCGGTGCGGGCGGCCTGTTTAATGTTGTCAATGTCGGTACCTACAAAGATGCTGGTGCGGATGCCGGCTTCGTGCAGGCGATCGACGATGCCGGTGAGCAGTTCCATGTTGGGCGCGACTTCCCATCCAGCCGACGAGGTGAGCACGCCAGGTGCATCGGGTACCAGGGTGACCTGCGTGGGCTTCACCATGAGCACCAAATCCATGAATTCTTCACTGGGATATCCCTCGATGTTAAATTCCGTGCGCACCAGTGGACGCAGGGCAAATACATCACTACGGCGGATGTGGCGCTCGTCGGGTCGTGGATGCACTGTGATGCCATCGGCACCAAATCGCTCACAATCCATTGCCACAGTCTCTACACAAGGAACATTGCCTCCGCGTGCATTGCGCAGGGTGGCAATTTTGTTCACATTTACACTCAGGTTGGTCATTAATTCTTATAAATATTTGTCACAATCTCATTGTGGTTGCACAATTTAATTGTAACTTTGCGATGAAAATATTTGGGACTATTCCCACTAAGCGAGCAAAGTTACTTGGTTTTCTCGAAATAGAAAAGCAAAAAACTGCTAAAATGGCGTTATTCGCCACTTTTCATTATCAATAACGTAGAGCGCGACATGAAAATTGCAATTTTTGGCAACGAATATCAACTGCAACATGTAGAAGGCATTTCCACCCTGATGGACACGTTGTGCCGCCACGGCGTGAAAATAGTGGTGGAAGCGAAGTTCCACCATTTCTTGGCCGGAGCTGGAATGGACATGAGCGAAACCGATGCTTTTGAGTCTTGTCACATTCCTGTTGTCGACATGGCCATGAGCCTGGGTGGCGACGGCACATTCCTCACCACGGTCATGTGGATAGGAGCCCGACAGGTGCCCATTGTGGGCATCAACACTGGTCATCTGGGCTATCTCACCGCGTATCGGCTGGACGAGGCTCCCGCCGCAGTGGAGCAACTGCTGGCCGGCGACTACGATGTGGAAGAGCGTGCCATGCTGGAGGCTCACTGCCAGGAAATAGAGTTGGAACACCCCTATGCACTGAACGATATCGCCATTTTGCGCCACGACACATCGGCCATGCTGGAGATGGAAACCCGCCTGAGCGGCACATCGCTCACCACCTATCAGGGCGACGGCCTCATTGTGAGCACCCCCACCGGTTCCACAGCCTATAACCTGAGTGCCGGAGGTCCCATTATGGCTCCCGGCACACGTTGCATGGTGCTCTCGCCGCTCTCGCCACACTCGCTCACCATGCGGCCGCTGGTGGTCACGCAAGACGAGGTGGTGACAATCACCACACGCACGCGCGCCAGCTTCTACCAAGTGAGCATCGACGGTGAGGAGCACGTGTGCCCGGCAGGTAGCACCGTCACCGTGCGCAAGGCTCCTTTCAAGGCACACGTGGTGCAGCCCCGTGGCCATCACTTTGCCACAGCGCTGCGACAAAAACTGCACTGGGGCATCGTGAACAGTTAAGCCTCTTTTTGAGTGAGCAACGTGATCAACTCGGCCACACCTTCGGTGGCTTTCTTGGGAATAACATGCACCCAGTCGGGAACTGAGGCGGGATTGGGATCAATGTAGTACACCTCGGTGTTTTTGCGCGCATATTGAATGAGGGCCGCCGCCGGATATACCACCAGCGAGGTGCCTATCACCACCAGGATGTCGGCCTGCTGCACCAGTGCGGCAGCGGGTTCAAACTCGGGAACACTTTCGCCAAAAAACACAATGTGGGGACGCACCGGGTCGCCATAGGGGTCGCGTGTGTCGACAGTGGTCACCAGCCCCTTGTCGGTGAGCTGGTCGCACGGCAGCTGATAAATGCGCTCGGGGTGTTTCATGGAGCGCACTTTCATGAGTTCACCATGCAGGTGCAGCACATGGCTGGAGCCGGCGCGCTCATGCAAGTCGTCAACATTCTGCGTGATGATGTTCACGTCGAAGTGTTTTTCCAGTTCCACCAGGCCCAGGTGTGCAGCGTTAGGCTTGACGGTGGCGGTCATTTTCTGGCGCATATTGCTGTAGAACTGATGAATGAGAGGTGGATTGGCGGCAAATCCCTCGGCACTGGCCACTTCCATCACGGGATATTTGTCCCAAAGACCCCCAGCATCGCGATAGGTCATCATTCCACTCTCGGCGCTGATTCCGGCGCCGCTCGACACAACTAATTTTTTCATAGTCTTGATGATTAAGATGAATAGTAGTTACAAATTTACGCAAAATAACCGCTCCGGCCAAATCTTGCCGGCGTTTTACATTTTTTTGATGAAAAAATGTGTTCAAGATTTTGAAAAGCATTATCTTTGCATTTTGATTTGAAGACAGAAAATATAAAAAGCTGAAAATGGATAAATTAAGTTATGCTCTGGGGCTGAGCATGGGAAATAATTTCCTGGGCTCGGGCATTCAGGAACTGAACATCGACGACTTTGCCGCAGGACTGCGCGTAGTATATGAGGGAGCTGAGAAGCAGATGAGCTTCGACGAGGCTAAAAAAGTGGTGACCGACTTCTTTACGCAGTTGGAGCAGGCGGGAGCCGAAAACAACGAGCGCGCCGGCAAGGAGTTTCTTGAGAACAATGCCAAGCAGGAAGGCGTGCACGTCACAGCCAGTGGCTTGCAGTACCAGATTGTGAAAGAGGGCACCGGTGCCAAGCCCGGCCCCAACGATGTGGTCACCGTGCACTACACGGGCCGCCTGATCGACGGCACAGTGTTCGACAGCTCGGTGGAGCGTGGTGAACCCGCCACCTTTGCTGTGGGACAGGTGATTCCTGGCTGGGTAGAAGGTCTCCAACTCATGAGTGAAGGTGCCGCCTGGCGCTTATTCATTCCCAGCGAACTGGCCTATGGCAAGCATGGCACGGGTCCCATCCAGCCCGGTAGCACACTCATCTTTGATGTCCAGCTCATCAAGGTGGGGAAATAGCAAACTTGTAACAAGAAAAAACACGAAACTTAAAAAATATTATTCAACAAGAACAATGAAGAAAATTTTTGCAATCGCAATTGCAGCACTGCTGATGGTGTCGGCAGTGAGCTGCAACGAGAAGGGCGGCGCCGCTAAGACGTCGGCTCTGGCTGACTCGGTCAGCATCGCTTTTGGTGACCTCTATGGTAATGGCATGGGAGGCCAAATCAAGCAGGATTCTACGCTCAAGACCAGCGACGTGTTGCGTGGCATGGAGATGGTGCTCAAGGCCGACACCTCTAACCACGGCATGATGACCGGTATCCAGATTGGTATGCAAATCATGCAGATGTACCAGGGCATCAAGCAGCAATATGGCATCGACATCAACCAGCGCCTGTTCATGGAGCACTTCAAAAAGGCTTTCACCGCCGACTCTACTATGAGCCAGGAGAAGCTCATGGAGCTGCAACAACAGATTGAGCCGCTGCTGCAACGTGCCAGCGCCGAAGCCAAGGCCAACGACCCTGTGGCCATCAAGAACAAGAAGGCCGGTGAGGCTTTCCTGAACAAGAAAGCAAAAGAGGCCGGTTACAAGAAGACCGCCAGTGGCCTTGTCTACAAGGTGCTGAAAGAGGGTAATGGTGCCAACTTCACCGACAGCGACGTGGTGCTGGTGAACTATCGTGGCACTCACATCGATGGCAAGGAATTTGATGCCAGCAAAGAGCCCGTGCCCTTCAACCTGAAGCAAGTGGTGCCCGGCTTTGCCGAGATGATCAAGCTCATGAAGCCCGGCATGAAGGTGGAAGCCATCCTGCCCTCCGACCTGGCCTATGGCAGTGACGGTAACCCCGTGATTGGTCCCAACGAGACACTGGTATTTGAAATTGAAACTATCGGTGTTCAACCCGCCGACAAAAAATAAAGAAATAATTTCTTTTCATAATGTTTGGTCCCACTGCTGTGAAGTAGGGGGACCTTTATGTATGTGAGAGCATGATCGATTTTGCAGCGATAGATTTTGAGACGGCCAACGCCGAGCGCACCAGTGTGTGCAGTGTGGGCGTGGTAGTGGTGCGCGATGGGGAATTTGTAGATTCGTTCTACTCACTCATTCAGCCCGAGCCCAACTATTATACTTACTGGAACACACGCGTGCATGGGCTCACGCGCGACGACACCGAGAATGCGCCGGTGTTTCCTGAGGTGTGGAGCCAGATTGCGCCCATGATTGAGGGGCTCCCGCTGGTGGCTCACAACAAAACATTCGACGAGAGTTGTCTCAAGGCCGTGTTCCGTTGTTACCAGATGGATTACCCGGGCTATCGGTTTTACTGCACGTGCCGCGCGTCGCGCAAGGTATTTCCCGATGCGCCCAATCATCAGTTGCACACCATCTCGGCCCTGTGTGGCTACCGCCTTGAGCATCATCACAATGCCCTGGCCGATGCCGAAGCCTGCGCCTGGATAGCTCGCGAAATACTATGACCTGTGTCACAGAATGAATTGGCCGCCGGTTTCACCCGCTCTCCCCACGTCCGGCTGGATTTGCAATCCAGCCGCTGGAGGATTGGCGGATTTATAATCCGCTAGCCCGCAGGGGCTGTGGTGCGCTGTAACAGCGCTGGGGATTGCAAATCCCCAAGTTACGTCCTGCCGGATTGCAAATCCCCAAGTTACGTCCTGCCGGATTGCAAATCCGCCAGAACGGGAATAAATTGGCCGCCGGTTTCATCATTGCAGTGAAGCCGGCGGCCAGTATTATTTGGAAAACGGATGTTGAAGATTATACGGTGAGGATTTCTTTCTCTTTGGCGGCAAATACCTCATCGATTTTCTTCATGTATTTGTCGTGAAGTTTCTGCACCTTGTCTTCGCCGTCTTTCGACACGTCCTCGCTCATGCCGTCTTTAACAGCTTTCTTGAGGCCGTCGATGCACTCGCGGCGTGCGTTGCGCACGCTCACGCGAGCTTTTTCCGATTCGTTTTTGGAGTCCTTTACCAGTTGCTTGCGACGGTCTTCGGTCAAGGGAGGAATGTTCAGGCGAATGACCTCGCCATTGTTCTCGGGCATGATGCCCACATTTGAATCGATGATGGCTTTTTCAATCACGCGGAACATGTTTTTCTCCCAGGGCATGATGGCGATGGTGCGCTGGTCGGGGGTGCTCACGTTGGCCACATTGGCAATGGGCACTTTACTGCCATAGTATTCCACCCTGATGGGGTCCAGAATCTTCACGTTGGCTTTACCGGCACGGATGTGTGCCAGCGAGTCGTCGAGGAAAGCCACAGCTTCCTGCATTTTTTTCTCGGCTGCGTCGAGATAAAATTTTAAGTCGTTCATAGTGGTTGTATTTAATTAATTAGTGGATTTCTTGAACAAAGATTTATACAGGTCGGAGATGCGACGATAGAAAATATCATAATTCATCTTGCTGTCGAAGTCGGCGCGAGCACGGTTGCCGATGCGGTCGCGCGCATCCTGGTCTGTGATGAGGCTCTTCATGGCCGTGGCCAGGCTGTGTGGGTTGCCGGGCTCCACGAGCAGAGCGTTTTGCCCGTCGGTGACATATTCCTGTTGCGCGCCATTGTTGGTGCTGATGTGCGCCTTGCCTTGCATCATGTATTCCAGGTTGGCGATGCCCAGGGCCTCAGGCTCGACCGACGGCAACACACCGAAGTCGCATTGCTTGATCAGTTCCATCATGTTTTCCTGGAAGCCCAGCAACGAGACGTTGCGCACGAGCTGATTGGCCACGATGAACCCCTTGAGCTCGCTCACATATTTGCGTTTTCCTTCGCCCACGATGGCCAGCTTGAACGAGTTCTTGTCGATGAGTGTGGTGGCTCGCAACAGCACGTCGATGCCTTTCTCGGGGCAGATGCGGCCGTGGTATAGAATCAGCGACTGACCGGGTTCTACGGCCATGCGCTCGCGCAGGTCGATAGGTGGCTCGGCAAAGGGGTTCTTGCGCACGCTGTCGTGAATGACCGAAGCCTTGTTGGCGTCAAATCGCGGGTCGGCATTCATCCAGGTGTCGAAGGCCAGTTGCGACACAAAGACAAAATGATCGATAGAGCGATATAGCTTGCGGTAAATGTAGTTGCTCTTGGGCTTGGTGATGCCGTGAATGGTCATCACCACACGCGTGTTGGGGTTCTCGCTCATGTGGCGTGCCATGACGGCCGCAAAGGCGTCGTGGAAGGTGTGCACGTGCACCACGTTGTGCCCCTTGCGCAGCAGGCGGGCGAATCGCATGGGTGAGTCCAGGTCGGTAATGCCCTTGAGCGGCAGGATGGAAATGGGCACCTCCAGGCGCCGGAAATGGGTGAGTACTGCCTCATGTTTGCGGCACACCACCTCTACGTAGAAGTCATCGTCGTTGCGCAGTCGGGATGTGAGGCCGTAGGCATATTCTTCTGCTCCGGTCCACACCTTGTTGGAAACGATATGAAAAACGTTAATCATGCTGTTTTGTTTGGAATAAGTTATTCTTCGGGGACGATGCCCAAAATGTCGTTTATCATCTTGTTGATATCCGACACGTCGATGTTGGAACTATAGTCGTAATCCCCAATAGGAGTTATTTCTTCGAATCCTAGAATCATGTTGATGATACCATTGAGGTCAACCACGTCGATAACACCGTCGTCGTTGATGTCGCCACGCTTGACGCGTTTGTCCACAAAGACATAGTTGTCCAGATAGTCGAAACGGCGGGGCAACCACTGGGCGATATAGGCCAGTTCCTGGTCGAAATTGATGTTTTGCTTCGAGAACAGGTCGGGTGCGTGTCGCCATTCTTCGCGAGCGGCGGTGCCACTGCGCTTGAGCATGTCCAGTGTGGTGTTGAATCGCTCCATGATGGATTCTGTGTTGAGCTCGGTTTGGCGCAGTTCGCGGTAGCGGTCGTTGACCTTTTGGCGGAAATTGTCCACGTTCAACTCATATAGCCTTGTGAGGAAGCGGTGGTGGTTTCCGTACCAGAACAGGAAGTCGGCCCAGGGCCGCACGCGTGAACTGTGAATGGCTGGAGTGCGCCAGTCGAGGCCAAACGAGACATCCAAATCCCACACCCCCAGAGTGAGTTTCTCGCTTAGTGTGCGGTCATAGCAAGCCCAGTAAACGTTTTTCCCCTCGTTGTCGAATAGCAGCAGCGCTTCACAGAAGATGTAGTAGTCGATGATGACCGGCAGGTCGAGCCTGTCGGCAATTTGTGCCGCAAAGGTCTCGTTGTCGGCCAGGGCACACAGTTTACCCAGTTCGTAGAGTGCCGTGTAGTTGGTGGGCTTTACTTCGTCAAGGTCGGGGTATTTGGTCTCAAAATAATTGTAGTTAGCAAAATTTCCGTTAGGCACTCTGGCGGAAACGGTATCAAAGAGCGTATATTTCGAGCGGTTGTCCGATTTCCACAGTTGCCCGTGAATTACCAGCGTTTCGGGGTCGTATTTCTTGAGTTTCATCTGCTTGCGGTCGATGGGCTCGCACATGTGGTATAGGCCCACGTATCCGCCGTTGAGAAACATTTCCACCAGTTGTCCGCGTGTGGCGCTCAAGGCCTTGGGCTCCTGGTCGGCATAGTAGGGCTTGACGGCCATGTCGTTCCACAGGCCTGCGGCCACGTAGTTGCGGATGCGCATCACATCGGCGCCGCCACCTTCCAGATTCCAGGTGTTGTCGTTGCGTAGCCCGAAGAGCTTAAGATCCAATTTTTCATCGTTGTCGTCGATGAATTTCACATGGAAACCACGCTTGTCGGGCGCATTGTAATAAGTGAGGCTACCACGGTAGCGCACTTTGGCACGCGCCATGATGTCTTCGTCGTCGGGTCGCATAATGTTGAATGGCACCACGACGAATGTGGTCTTGTTGAATGTGCCGCCAAATTCAATGATGGGCAAGAAGGTAAATTGCAGCGTACCGGTCACTGTAGAGCCGTCGGCACGTGTGGCCACAAGCGGTAGCTTGGTGTCGGGTCCGATGTGAGACAACACGATGGTTTCGCCACTAGTGATGTCGGTGCCGTTGATCGACAGTGCCACCAGTGTGCTGTCGAAAGTGATCTGAGCCGGCAATTCGCGACCGAAGTCGGTTTCGGCGATGCTGCATAGCCACAGGCCGCGACCGGTATCGGCCACCACGCGCTTGCCGTTGAGCGTGATTTGCGCCTGCGCTGTGCTGCTGGCCATCACAGCCAGCAGCATCGATAACATGAGAGTGATACAATATCGTAACATTTTGTAGCTTGGTTATGATTAAATAGATTTCGTAAATGCACGGCGGCGCTTGTTCTGGCGAGTCTCAAAGTACTGCCATTGTTGTTGCACTTTCTCGTTTTCTTCCAGTTCATGGCCGGTGTCGGCCCACTTGTAACCAAATTTGTTGAAATAGGGAATCAGGTCGTCGAAGAATAGTGCGTTCACGCCCTTGCTCTGGTATTCGGGCTTGACGGCAATGAGCAGCAAATCCACCGTGTCGTTGTGCCCCTTGAACGCCTTGAGCAGATGGTACCATCCGAATGGCAGCAGTCGCCCGCGGCTCTTAATCAAGGCCTGCGAGAGCGATGGAATGGCAATACCCACACCGATGAGTTCGCCATCGGGCTTGACCACCATCGACAGGTCTTCGAGCGGCAGGAATGGCAGGTACATCTTGATGTAGTGCTTGATTTGCTTGTCGCTGAGCGGGGAGTAGCCGAACAGGTCGTCGTAGGCTTCATTGATGAGTTTGAAGATGGCGTCGCCGTAGTCGCGCACGAGTGCCCGGCGACTTGTGTATTTGATGTTGTCGACACCCACACGCTGGCGCACAATCGAGGCTACGCGGGCCATTTTGTCGGGAACCTTTTCGGGCACCGTGACCTTGTATTCCAGCCAGTCTACATCTTTCACATATCCCATGCGCTCCATGTGGCGGGGATAATAGTCGTAGTTGTAGATGGTGGCCTGGGTGCTCACTTCGTCAAAACCTTCGACGAGCATCCCCTCGGGATCCATGTCGGTGAATCCCAGCGGTCCGGTGAGGCTGGTCATGCCTTTGTCTTTGGCCCATTGTGTGACAGCCTGGAAGAGTGCGTCGACCACCTCGGCATCGTCGATAAAATCCACAAAGCCAAATCGTCCTTCTCGTTTATTGGTGCGCTCGTTGACCAGCTTGTTGATGATGCCTGCTATGCGACCCACGGGTTTGCCGTCGCGAAACGCCATGTAATAAATGCTTTCGCAGTATTCAAATGCCGGGTTTCCGCTGGGAAGCAGGGTGTTGATTTCATCGCTCACCAGTGAAGGCACATACAATTTGCTGTCGCGGTAGAGCGTGTCGATGGGAAATGTGACGAACTTCTTGAGTTCGCTTTTCGTGGGCTTTATTTCTCTGATTTCTATCATAATGAATGTATTCGTAGTGGAAGTGCGAGTGGCTGTGGGCGCATTATCCCCAGTAGTGGTTCATGAGCCACAACACAGCCAGCAGAACTAGAAGCACCAAGTCAAGACGGGCATAGAAACGGCGATAGAAGTCGCGGTCTTCTTCCATCAGTCAATGGTCTTGGTTTTTCCGGTTGCCAAATTATAACTCAAGTGTGCGCCATCGGCGGCACGCAGGCGCAGGATGTTGTTCTTGCTGTCGCCGAAACCGATGTCGGTGGGCCCGCTGGCTTTTCCTTTGGGCGAGTAGATGGTGAAATACTTGCGTGAATCTTTGTTGAATCCATACACCGAGCCGCTCTTGTCGCTGAACACGATGTAGTTCTCGTTTTCCACCTTCTTGTGCATGTCCTTCATGTTGAAGATGGGCTTGTCGTAGGTGGCCGATTTCATGCTCACTTCCTCGCCTTTTTTCAGTTGTTCCATCTTTTCCTGGTTGTCCTTGTTCCAGCGCGCGTCGGCACTGTCGGGGCTGGCCATGGCCTTCTCCATCTCTTCTTTTTCGCGGGCTTCTTCCTCGGCTTTAAGCTCTTCTTCGGTGGGGAAGTAGAGGATTTTGATGCTTTGGGCCTCGGTCTGCAGGAATCGGCGCTCGGGCGAGTTGATGGGATCTAGCGGCTTGCCGTAGACATATTGGCGCCCATCGGTGCGCGATTTGACGGCGCCTTCATAGTCGAGGCTGGTGAGTTTTTTTGCCGCCACGTCGAAGAGGTTGAGCGACACGCGTCCTCTCGACCCTTCTCCGCTGGGCGTGTTCATGTAGGCGAAATAGAGACATTCCTTTCCGTCTACTTTCACAGCACGCGGCACCTGCTGGATGTCGGCGATGAGGCTGTTGTTGTCAAGGGTGATGGTGCGTCCGTCCAGGTACTTGGTGTGCATGTTCTCGGGAGTCCACAAGCTGCCGCTGCGGGTGAGCTGGTAAATCTTGATAAAGGTTCGCTCGGTGGCACTCGACAGGTAGGTGATGCCCCAGATGCGGTCGGGCACGTCGTTGCCGTTGCCGGGCACCATCACGGCCGACGCTGCAGTGGCTCCGTCGCCCATGAGGTTGTTGCGATTCAGTTCGCCCACAAAGATGGCCAGCGGGTCCTGTCCGTTCATGTCGGCTACGAGGGCCGAGTCGGTATTCTCGCTTGCCTTTTGCTGGTCGCTGCTGCTGTTGCAACTGCGCATGAGCAACAGCCCGCCTATGATGGCAGCCAGGGCAATAAAGCCGATAATCAGGTTGCGGTTATAGTGGCCTGCGGGAGCGTCATTCTCGTCGTCGTCATCATCGTCATTATTGTCGTTGAGCCAGGAATTGGCGCGCTGCCGCTCGGCCTCTTCACGCTGTCGCTGCTGTTGCTGCTCACGCCGGCGGCGTTCTTCGCGCAACTCTTGTTCGCGCCGACGGCGCTCAAGTTCTTCTTGGCGCTGTTGCTCGTTGAAAGTGATGGGTTTCTGAGTGGCGGCGGGAGCCACGATGGCCTCGTCGTCCATATCGTTGCGCACCATCTTGCCGCACTTGGGGCAAAAAACAGAATTGGCGGGAATCATGTTGCCGCACGACGGGCATTGCATTTCATTGCTCAGGCGAGTTCCGCATTGATTGCAAAACGATGAGCCTTGCGGAGCCTCGTTACCACACTTGGGACATTTCATAGTTCTATGCTTGTTTTATGAGTTTACATTTTTCCAACTTACAAAGGTATTGAATTTGTCCCAAATATCGTAAAAAAATGACTAAAAAATCACATCTGGTCGGCATTTTACCCTTTTTTTCCAGCAGAAACGGTTGCAATGGGCGCAATCGTTGTCGCCCGTCACCCTCATGACGAGTGGCGGGCAGAGTGTAAAGCGATGAATCTGTCGCCCGAGGCTAATCAGAACTGGAAGTAGATGAAGGGCTGGATGTCGCTGCTCTTGACTTGAATGATGAGCACAATCATCACCACCAGAATCACTACATAGGCCGCCATGGGCAGGCGGGTGAAGGCTTGCTTGCAGCGCTGCTCAAGCGACTGTGGCGCAAAGTGCAGCACATAGCCCAGTGCCATGAGGGCAAACACCTGCCAGTAGCCTGTGAGCAACTGCCACAGCAGTTCGGGATGGAAGTTGGTGAAGATTTGGCGAATCATGGTGATGGAACTGGCAAACTCCTTGTTGCGGAAGAAGATCCAGCACAGGCAGGCGAAGTGGAACGTGCCCACCACGCACAGCACCTGCACCCAGCGGCGGCGATGCGGTGTGCCCTGGCGCTGGCCGGTGATGGCCATCCACATCTTGTGCAAGGCCAGTGCCACGCCATGCAGCGTGCCCCACATCACAAAGTTCCAGCTGGCGCCATGCCACAAGCCGCCCAGGAACATGGTGATCATCAGGTTCAGGTACTGGCGCACCTTGCCCTTGCGGTTGCCGCCCAGCGAGATGTAGAGGTAGTCGCGCAGCCACGAGCTCAGCGAGATGTGCCACCGCCGCCAGAACTCGGTGATAGACGCGCTCTTGTAGGGGCTGTCGAAGTTGATGTTGAAGCGGAATCCCAGCAGCAAGGCGATGCCGATGGCCATGTCGCTGTAGCCCGAAAAGTCGCAATAAATCTGCAGTGCGTAGCCATACACGCCCAGCAGGTTCTCCAGGCCGCTGTAGAGCGAGGGGTTGTCGAAGATGCGCTCCACAAAGTTCACGCTGATGTAGTCGCTGATGACGGCTTTCTTGAATAATCCGCACACGATGAACCACATGCCCGTGCCCACCATGTGGCGCGTGACCAGCAACGGCTTGCGTATCTGCGGAATGAAGTCGGCCGCACGCACAATGGGGCCGGCCACCAGCTGCGGGAAGAATGACACGTAGAATGCGTAGTCGAGCAGACGGTCGAGCGGCTTGATTTTCTGGCGGTAAACGTCGATGGTGTAACTCAGCGACTGGAATGTGAAGAACGAGATGCCCACGGGCAGGAAGATATCAAGGTCGTGCCACGGCGTGCCGCTCAGCTGCGATAGAATGTGGCCGAAGAAGTTGGTGTACTTGAAATACCCCAGCAATCCCAGGTCGATGCACAGGCTCAGTGCCACCAGCCACTTGCGACGCGCCCGGCTTGTGGTGCGCGCCATGACCTGCGCGATGAGGAAGTCGCTGCACGTGACCACGGCCAGCAGAAAGAAGTAGAAACCGCTCGACTTATAGTAGAAGTAGTAACTGAAGCAAGTCACAAACAGCAGTCGCAGCGTGTCGGCACGGTGCAGCGCGGCGTAGACGATGAGAAACGCTGCCGCCAGCCACAAGAAGATGCCGCTGCTGAATATCATGGGCGACTGCGGGTCGTAACTCAACTGCCCCACAATCGCGCTCCAGGGTATGTGATGAAACAAATTAAAAATCGATGTCTGGTCCATTAATCCACCGTGATTGAGTGGTGTGCGGTGCGATGCCTTACGATTCCAGCTGTGCCGTGTGTGCGTGGAAAATCGGGGCTCACACAAAATTCGGGTGCAAAATTACACTTTTCTCCACGAGCCAGCAAAACTTGCTGCAAAAAAGTGCCAAAGGCGCCTTCTTTGGAGCCTTTGGCACAATAGATTTGGGAGTTATTTCTTTGAAACGGTCAATTCACCTTGAGGATGGCGTTGATCACCACGTTCACATCGCTCACATCCGTTTTGCCATCGCCGTTCACGTCGGTACTATTGGCTTGTTGCTCAGGTAATACATAAATCAAGCAATCGGCAGTGAGGTTGCTGTTGTCGACCGACTTGGCTGTGATGACACACTCGCCCCAGTCGAGGGCATAGACCGTTCCACCTACCACGCGTGCCACAGCTGGGTCACTGCTCGACCATGTTACGCGTTGCGTTGCTTCGGTTGGCAGGATGGCGGCTGTTAGCTTTAGCTGCTCGCCCACATGCATCTCGGCTTCTTCCTGCCCTAGAGTGATGCCTGTCGGTTGAACAGCGGTGACGGAGACAATACAAGACGCACTCAGATTGGTGCCGTCGTTAGTAGTTGCGGTAATGGTTGCCATTCCTTTGCTGACGGCTGTCACTCTACCGGTAGCATCTACGGTGGCTACGTTCTCATTACTTGAAGTCCAAGTTACCGACTTGTCGGTAGCTTCGGCGGGCAACACTGTGGCTTTTAATGAATGTGAAGCACCCTTTTCCAAAGTGAGTGTGGTTTGGTCTAATGATATGGATGTGACCAGCATTGGATTAACCATAATTTCACATGTGGCAGTGGTTCCGTAGTTGGTAGAGGCAGTTATGGTTGCAGAACCTGAGCCGACAGCCGTAACCTTTCCAAATAGATCAACAAGAGCAACACTTGTATTGCTTGAAGAAAATGTTACTTCAGCAGGTGGATTACTCGTAATAGGTGAAAATTGGTATTGTAGAGTTCGTGAATCATTAATATCCATTTCCATGGTTGTTGGGAATATCGAAATTTCAACTTTGTTGCAAGAAATATGAAATGTATATATGTGTGGTGTAGGACGAGTATCGGTGTAATTGCATACACATTTTAAGATTCTCTCGCCAATAAACATTCTTTTAAGTGTAATAGTCGCTGTGTTTTTATCTGTATAGATGTCATAATCTAGCTGGTCAGACGGAGATGCGATTTGCCATTCAAAACTAGAATAGTTCCTTGTTACATTATCTTTTTTAAAGCTCGTTGGCGTACTAAAAGTGTATGACTCACCCACCCATAAGCTGACGGATTCATCGGCATTTATAGATGGGCTGTAGCAGAGCATTGTGATTACACACAGAATTTTATAAAAAGTTTTCATAAGAAAGAAATTTTTGGTGCTCCGCTACCCCGTTGAGCGATACTGAGTAAAAAGAAAAGCGCGGGAGTCTGTACCAGTCACTCGTCCCGCGTATCAAGGCTCTTGCATGCCCTCACTGCTTGAACGAGCAACGCAGAAACCCACGCCGAATATGACATGAATGAAATTCATACATATCCACGCAAGGGCATTCTACTATTGCTTCGGCCTTAGCAGTGATTTGAATTTGCAAGATTCTGATACGCTAAGAACAAAGCGTCTTAGTAAACGCCTTTCATAATTTAATAAAACATCTTGTTCCGAGTCACTACAGAGCAGTGCCGAAACTTGACCTCGCAAAATTACAACATTTTTTGAGAAAACTCAAACCTAGAGATAATAAAAAAGTACCCCCGTTTCGATAATAAGTGATAATAAGTGAGAGATGTTTCAAAGAAATATATAAAATGATTGCGATTTTCGTCAAAATGACGTAATTTTGTGGCATCATTATTTAAAATTGATCGAATATGGCACAAGTTTCTATGACAGTCCGATTGGATTCCAAGCTAAAAGCGGCGTTTGACGATTTATGCGCTCAATTCGGAATGAGTGCTAATACCGCAATGAATATCTTTGTCAATGCCGTGGTGAGAGGTCGTCGCATCCCGTTTGAGATTAAGGCTCAGGAACAGGAAAGCGTTGATGCTCGCACGGCATTCTACAAATTGAGGGAAGAATCGGAGCGTAATTTTCAGTCAGAAATGTCGGTTGCAGAAATTGATGAAGAAATCTATAAAGCTAGGTCAGAACGGAAATAACTTATGATTTACGCTGTAATTGATACCAATGTGATCGTTTCTGCGTTACTGACCCGCAATGCCGAATCGTCTACGGTCAAGGTCATTGAAGCGTTGCTGTGTGGCAAAATTGTTCCGTTATATAACGAAGAAATTAGGGACACCCGCAAAAACCTGTGTGTTAAATTTTATTTACAGTCTCAATTAGAGTGAAAATATGTACCTTTGCGTAATAAAAAACGCAGAGGATATGGAGAACGCCTATAAAAAACTGCTGGGCTATATACTGCCCAGTGA
>JAGAYZ010000054.1 GCA_017940245.1 Muribaculaceae bacterium
AAAATTCATCAACTATCAATGAATGGCATTGAAACAGCCCTCGACGAGAACACGGTCATACCGCATCGCAAATCATCAGGGCACAATTTAACCTCGGGAATGACATACTTCTCTCCCGCAGGACACTTCTTTAACCTTACAATGAGTTATTCTCATCAGAACAAGGGTGAGACACAGTCTGTCGACATCTTTAATACAACGGACAACAAACTCACCCAAAAGAATATCGTCAGCAGCTCGAAATATGACTTGCTGGACGCGGAAGCAAACTGGCGTTTCTCACATAAAGGCAATGACTGGGGATTAGGATATAATCTTAGTATCATTAAAAACTCTTATGACTTCATCAATGACGGTATCGGGCAACCAACCATAAGAAAGGATTACACTAACATCCTATACGGCTCATGGGGACGCAAAATAAAAAAGCTGAGACTTGACTTGGGTGCAAGATTGATGCACAACATCACAGAGTTGACACAATCAGCAACAGCCAGCGACAAGCACACATTGGTTTTGCGTCCATATATCAGCTTGAAATACAACATAGCGGATAGCTACTCCATTGGCACATATTACACAATGTTTGTCGGTTATCCCACAATATCGCAACTCAATCCGGCGGTGATATATAGCGACACGTTGCATTACGATAAAGGAAATGAGAATCTTGAAAATGTTTATACCCACAAACTGGCGTTATTTGCCAACATCAAGGACATCTCGCTTGGCGTTGACCTCAAAAGAATCAACAATATGATAGTCACTGGTTCATTCCCCTATGGTGAAAATGGAGCTATCATAGACCAGCCTATCAACAGTTTGTTTAGCAACGATGTGACATTTAAAGTGTCCTACTCAACGAATATCGGCAAACTGAGGATTGACCCGGAGATTGAGTATAGCTATCAATTCACGAAGTTGCCCGACATTAGCGGAATGATTAACAAAGAATTTGGACAGCACAATATCTACGTCTCTTGCGATTTGAGTTATAAGTTTTGGAAAACTGCCGAGGCTTTCAGTAGGTTCTCTTATCAAAGTCCGTGGTATGACAGCAATATGAGAGTTGGCAGAACTTTGAGATTGAACATCGGCATGAGCAAGACGTTTCTTGACGGCAGACTGCGCACAGCCATTGAATTGACCGACCTAATCGGAGAGGCTGTAACACCACGTTGGAGCATAGACTTCTCCAATATCAAGCAATGGCAACGCAACAGGTATGACACACGAGGCGTTAAACTTGCCCTCCGTTACACATTCAACAGCGTGAACACGTCATTCCGCGATGCGCAAATCAACAAGAGCAGCGATGGACGTGTGGACTAATTTATGCTTTCGATGCAACATTTACCCTATAGAAGCGTTTAGTACATATAATAGTTGTATTTTTGCAGCGCAAAAAATATTCAAGATGATGAAACGTATATCGATAATCTCAATCTTCATGATTCTTTTCGCAATCCATTCAATGGCTTGGGAAAGAGTCTCTACGCAACTTGACCTTGCGAACAATGCCGACCCTAACAAGGCGGTGGTATATGATTTGTGGAAGTCTTTTGTTGAAGCGCATAACGATTCGACAACCGACTTTCCTCAGTGGAATGATGCTGATAAAATCAAATGGAAGTACCCCGACCTTGTGAACTGTGACGGCTATCTGACAACAGACCTTTATTCTTATCTGAATAAAGTGATTGAAATCCGCCCCGAGAACGATGTCTATGTCATCCGTTCAATGTTTTTCACACCTTATAATGAAAACACCGAAATCTTTGTGCTTGCCATCACTAATCATATTGCCAAGAAAGATGAGAATGGCGAGTTCCGACTCTATAACTGGATTGATTACTTCACTCGCAACTGGCCTCGTAAGGCGGTAGGAGTATTTGATTATTGCTATTACCCTGGATTTGATTTTAACGAGGATGTTGCGCGTGAAGCCAATAACACTGTAACGATGTTTCGTGACAAGTTAAATGCTAATGTACCCGAGCGTATCACACATTTTATCGCACCGAACCTTGATGAAGAATTCAAAACAAAAGGTTTTGACTATGTGGCAGGAATGGGCGACCAGATGGGCAACACTGGTGGTAGCACCGACATGAATAATTTTATTGTTTACGGAGACTCGGTGCATGGAGAGAATTTCGAACACGAAATTTGTCGGGCAACTTTGAATGCGACATATCCAAATGTACATTTCTTATTGAACCAAGGTATTGCGTTCTATGTTCATCAAAATCAAAGAGAGTTTGGTCTTACCCATCGCCAGCATTATCAAAGAATGAACGATTGGCTTGAAGCACACCCCGATGAAGATATTGCCAATTATTACAGTAGCTTCTACATTATGGATAATCAGACTGCCCCCACATATCTTGTCGGAAAAATTGTTTGTTACGAACTCTACAAGAAAGGCGGTTACGATGCCTTGAAACGAGCATTTAAAACAAAACCGACTATAGAAGATTTCTTTGCTTTCCTCAAAAAAGAGATTGGCATTGACCAAAAGGATTTCAACAAATGGATGAGGAAACAGATTGCCAAATACACCACGCAAGTCATACCACCTCTACGATAACTTATTTGGAAAATAATGGCACGGTAATTGCTTGTATATGAGAAAAAACAATTATCTTTGCATTGTGATAAACGATTAAATTATACAATTATGGCAAGACCGATTAAAGAAACTCCTATCCTAACGGGTGAAGACGCAGAGCGTTTTGTCCGTGAAATGGAGGCAGTGGAAGCTCGCACTAAAGAAGAACGCGAGGCAAGTCGCAAAGAGTTCCAAGAGCGAGTAAAAGAGGCCAAGAAGTTAATTACTTTCTGTTTGTGATCAATGAGAGTAGTTGCGCTTACGCCTGAATATGAAATACAAGGTTTTGACTGCGGAGACAGCGACCTTAATGAATTTCTTCTCCAAGATGCTAAGCATTTTTCAGAGAAGCGAATTGCCAACACCTTTGTTCTCGAAGACGAGGGTGAAATTGCTGCATACTTTTGTTTGCTGAACGACAAGGTTAGTAGGTTAGAAGTCACCAATAGCCGTTGGAAGAAAATCAAAGACAGTTTTCCTGAAAACAAACGTTTTCGCAGTTATCCTTCAATCAAAATAGGTCGCTTTGCTGTGTCAGTCAACTATAGAGGTCAGAATGTTGGAACGAAGTTGATGGATATGATAAAAGATTTTTTGTATAATGAACAAAGTCGTTCCGCTTTCCGCTTCATCACAGTAGATGCCTACCTCTCGGCCATACCTTTCTATGAGAAAAACGGATTTAAATTGCTGAGCCAAAAAGAAGAAGGTGATACAACGCGACTAATGTTCTTCGATATAAAGAAACTGGAATAATCTTTGTCTTTTAAGACACCGATACAACTCCATAATTTTGCGGTAACAAAATCGCAGAATTATGGAGTTAAATTTTAATAGTGTAGAAATGTCACGCGAGCCGAGAGCAGAGGCAAGCTCGCTTGACTATGCCGAGGCGAAGCTGACATTCAACTCGGTTGAGACCATTCCAGGCTTAAACGCCTCGGCGGCGTTTTTCTCGCCTTCGCTCGAACGGCTAAAGGGGCAGGTAGACTCGGGCAAGGTATTTAAAGAGGATGTCGATATGGTGCCAACCATCATCGACAAGTCGCTGTCCTAAATGCCGTGGGGCGGCGACAACATGATGCCCTATAATATCCTCAAACTGATTGAGGACGATGAACCTTCAGCTCGACAAAGTTTGCAGCACGAGTCACTGCGCCAGCAATGGCGTGCGAATGGCGAACCTTTGACAAACGCTTTCCACTTGCCAGCAGTTCAACGCCGAAGTGTGCTACGGCAGCGGATTGAAGTACGACACCGAGGCGTGCACCGCTACGGTCAAGCAGCAGGTCTAGGACTTCCTGCTCGACAACGCCTTGCCGTCCTATTTCCTAGGGCTCTGCCAGGACTTCAAGCAGTTGGATAATCTGCTTACGCTCGACAATGCTCAAAACAAGCTTGGCATTGCACTCGCTCAATCGCAGATTTCGGCTTCTGTATCTAGGTGATCATACTGAACAGCCTACTTAGTAACTGAATTTTCGGCCGTTCCATTTGAGGACGCGCTTTGATGTCTTGCCGTTCTTGAGCCAGGCGGTCTCTGTGATGTTTTTGCCGGTGCGTGGCAGCGAGTATGAGATGTTATCGAGATTGTCGTTGATGCAGCGTGGCTCGAAGCCCGGAGCATCGCAGTCGGCCATCATCTTGGTGGCATTGTTGTAGCGCATGAAAAAGAGGCCGTCGAATTGTCCGAGAGAGTATCGGCCATCCGTGAAGCTGGTGATGTTGACGGCAATCAGCTTGTGCTTGCCATCGGCCTCGTTCCAGTAGCACATCTCGGCGCAGAGCAGGTGGTTGTCGTATTGCGACTCATAGCGGATGTAGCCGTTCTGCTCATCGACGATAAATTTGTCGCCGTCGATTTGCTTGACACCATTTCGGTAGCGCATCCAGGCTTGTTTGAATGCATTGGTGGCCTCATCCAGGCCTACTTCATCCACGGGATCGTCGTAAACCTGCACTTGCGACAGATAGGCTTGTGCAAAGTCCTCGATGGTGGGCTTAGTGCCCTTGTAAGTCACTTTATAGCAGTCTTGTGCTGCCACACATTGCACGAGGCAGGCAAAAAGCAGTGTGAATATAGTCTTTCTCATTTCCGTTGGTTTTTGTGAGTTACTATTGCAGGGCAAATTTACTAAAAAAAACATCCAATAGCTACATGATGATGATTTTTTTCTAAAAAGGGCGGATCTAGAGTTTTGCATCGATGATGGACTTAACTTTTAGCTCATGCAAAAGTTTAGCCTCATTTTTCTACGAGTCGACTTTTGATACACTTTCACTGCCGCTCACATCAATGCTTGGGTGTGCGCAGTCGATTGCCGGCCTCGGTGGCGATGCGGCGCGCGGTCTTGTCGGGGATGCCAGGCTTCTCAATGATGGGTTTGAAGCCTGTCTTGGTGCGCTTGAAGCGTCCATTTTCCTCGGCACGCACCACCATGTCGTTATACTTGACAATGAGATACTCGGCCAGTTGATTCCATCGGGCAAGCATCTCGTCGCCCTTGGTGCAGCCATAGGCAGTGAGATAGTTGACCGCCGCCTGCTGGTCGGTCTTGCACAGTTCAATGGCTCGAGCCTCGATTTGCGGCTGCAAGTCGCGGTAGCTCTGGTCGAGCGAGTCGCGCACAGCCTTGAGGCTGGGCATCATCAGGCTGTAGCGCGGATACACCATGTTGGCCACCCAGTTGCACACCCAGTAGGCATTGTCGCGGCTGAAGGTCACACAGTCGGCCCCCGGCGTGTTGTAGCACTTGGGTTGCCGTGTACTGCAACAGTAGATGGGCGTATAGGGGCTGGTGTGGCCGTCATCGTTGGCCCACCACATGAGCCCGCCCACCTGGCGAGGCAGCCACGAACGCATCTGCGCTATCCACGAGAAGGCGCTCTGCTGCGTTGCGATGGGACGCTCGTTGAAGTGCTCCACTCCATCCACCTTAAAATATAATGGTGTAGGACGGTAGGGCGAGTCATACAGGCCCGCTCCCGGGTCGTTGGTCATGTCGAGCGCCGTGCCGTCATAGTGGTCGCGCAGGCATTCCTGCACATCGGCAACACTGAGTTTGCGATTTGGCACAATCCACAGGGGCATCGGCTCGGTGTTGAGGTCCTCGCCCAAGATGAACGGCAGATACTTGTCGCCAAATCCCTCGCTGTAGCGGCGATAGATGCTCCACACGCGTGCCTCGCAGATGCGGCGGGCACCGAAGTTGTCCTCGGCATATGCGCCACAGAAGCTGAAGTCGCGGTCCTTGCCGCCGAACCACCCCTTGCTGCGCGCAAAGGTGATGCAGTTTTTCGAGAACATCACATTCTTCTTGTCCTTCTGGTCAAAGGTGCGGATACGGCTTTGATTGGCATGGGCGCAGATGGCATCGTCGGGCACACGCAGGGCCACCCACGCCACGGCCTTGCTGCCTGCGCCACAGCCCACCATCTCCATGATCCATGCCTCGTCGGGGTCGCAGATGCTGAACACCTCGCCCGAACTGCAATAGCCATATTTCTCGGCCAGCGAGGTCATCACTTGGATAGCCTCACGCGCGGTCTTGGAGCGCTGCAGAGCCAGGTCCATCAGCGTGCCATAGTCGATGAGACCCGTCGAGTCGACAAGCTCGGGACGGCCACCAAAGGTGGTCTCCCCGATGGTGACTTGCCACTCGTTGATATTGCCCATCACGCTGTAGGTCACCGGCGCCTCGGGTATCTCGCCGTGATACTCCTTGCTGTCGCGGTCGATGATGCGACGCATCTCGCCCGGGGCATGGGTGCCGGCTGGCAGATAAGTCAGGTTGCGGAACGTGCCGAACGAGTCGGCGTTATAGGTGCACATCACCGAGCCATCGGCACTAGCTTTCTTGCCCACCATCAGGCTCGTGCATGCCATGGCTGCCGCAGTCACCACAGTCGAAGCCATCAAAGCAACAATTCGTCTTGTCATAAATGTTCTTTTATATTAGTTTCTAGCCACAAAGGTAACAAAAATTTGTGCAAAGCCTTCTACAATTGGATATTTTATGAGTGGCCCAACGTTCAAGTAGCCTTATGAGTGACAGAGGGACGGTTCTTTTGTCACGGCATTTTATTTACATCTCCGACATAGTTAATAACACCACTGGTATGACAATCAAGATAGATTCAATTTCCGACAAAAAACTTGATATTACCATTTTAGGGCGAAATGTCAAAATGAAGATG
>JAGAYZ010000055.1 GCA_017940245.1 Muribaculaceae bacterium
AGGATTGGACATTGAATAATTATATTGATGTTGCTTATGAACTGAATTATATTAATCTTGATGTCAAAAAATTCAGTCACGTTTTGAAGGATTTCAGAAACTACATTCACCCATTTGCGCAGATGAATAACAACTTTAACCCCGATATTCATACTGCAGAAATATGTTTTCAAGTATTGAAAGCTGCAATATATCAAATTAGTAATCACTAGTAGTTTTGTGAACGAGCAATGACACAGCATATAAAGAATAGCCATTGTAAACAAGGCAGTTTGTTTGGGGAATATTACGAATGCAGCGAAGCCCAACCAAAGATTGACCTCGCTAATCCGTGGGCGATAGATTGCAATGGCCATCCCATATTACCAGAAAACGCTGAAAGACATGGCAAATATACTTGCCCGAAATGCCATGAGCCTTTAAATGTCCGCAAACGCGGAAAAGGTGAACATTCTCGGCGTGATCATTTTTATCACAAAGCTGATACGTCATGCAAAGGATTTACTCCACACGAAACAGAGTCCTATATCCACAAAACCGCAAAAGTAGGCATCTACAATATTTTGCATTCATGCATTGACAGTTCTACTCCATTCCCAATGACATGGACTTGTCCTACATGTGGCATGCAATTCTCAGGTAACTTGCTTCATCATGTAAAGTCGGTACAAATTGAACAGCAGTTTAAAGATAATTCCGATGGGCAAGACCACAAGCAACCCGATGTCTCGCTTATTGATGAGAATGGCAAACTTCTTGTTGCCATAGAGATAGTATATAAGCATGATATCGAACCTGATACATGGGAGTTTTATAATGCGAACAATATTGTTGTTCTTCGCCTGAAATTTGAAACAGTCGAAGAACTAAATGACCTAAAACACAAGTTGCAGAACCCTGATTCTGTGAATGTTTGCCTTAATGTCACTTGCAAAGAGTGCCAGACTATGCATCAACCGCATATCATTCACCCCTTAAAGAATCAACAAGATAAATACTTTGCACTTTCAGTTGCAGTCGAAAGCCCATTTGAAGATATTCTATATTGGGGGCTTCCTTTTAATGACAATGACAAACATAATGCCGATATGTTTGTTAAAGAGCGATGGCCTAATATCCTAATAAATCTAGAATATTCAATACACAACGGTAAACACTTTGCTGGCCTAAGAGTGCAACAGCAAAGAATTATTCAGAAACCGATGATTCAAAAGCCTCAGTATCGAAGAACTCATTTGACCCTTGATGAGATGGAAGCCCTTGGCTTTAATGGTTATCGCAAAACGATTGGAGGTAGATATAAATCAAAGTCTAAATCAAAACCCAAACCCAAAACTTCTTCTAATTATGGCAAAAGAAGTTCAGGAACAAATAGGAGCGGAGGTAAACGACGCAAATAAATGTATAGCTTATGACGATACCGGGACTGTTTAAGGAATATATCTGGCTCATTGAGACGATAAACCGCTACGGCAAAATCACGTTTGCCGAACTCAATGAGCTGTGGAAACGGCTGGTGCCGTTCTTCTCCTTGCTTTTGTTTTATCTGCTCTCGGGTGCTACAGAAGTGGCACGATGTGGGGAGCCGCCATAACGATTTGGATAAACTGGGCTGCGCCTCATCAATGGTCAAGCAAGCTTGCCATTGAGTTCGGCTTGCACCAGTTTTTTAGGTGAATAATTGAATCTGCTATCACTGTGAATCTGTATTTCCGATGCAAAGTTAGTGCATGGGGGTGTGATGCGCTGACCGGGTGGGGTTGCCTAGTGAAATTTTTCTTCTCTCATACATAGAAATACAGAATTTCTTTAAGAGGGAAGAAATGTTTGCATAAGTGGGAAAAATTATCGAAATTTGCAACATAGTTGATAATGCTTATGAAAAAGATTGCATATTTCATGCTGCTGGCGATGCTGGCCGTGGCGGCCACTTCGTGCCACAGCAACGAGAAAAACTACAAAGCAGCCTACGACAAGGCAATGGAAAAATACCGCGACGGTGTGGGCACTGAGGAATACGAGCGCATCCTGGCCGAGCGGCAACGGCCCAACACGGTGGTGAACGGCGACAGCCTGCGCCTGCTGCCCATGCGGGTCAACGTTACCGACGACTCGGCCAGCGTGGCACGGCGCTACAGTGTGATTGTGGCACAGTTCAAACAAAAGTTCAATGCCGTGACCATGCGCAACCGCCTGCACACCGAGGAGGGTTTCCCCAGTTACGTGCTCTATGGCGGGACCGACAACAAATATTATGTGGCAGTGAAGGGATTTGACGACCTGAACGTGGCCGCCGCCTTCCTCAAGAGCGCACCCAAAACCGTGAAAATAAAAATCTTGGAGCCTACGCCCTGGATTCTTGAGCGGCTTCAATAATCTACTCGCACGATGGACATCCAACTACCCCTCAGAATAGATGGCAAAAGTGGCGGTGTGCTGCACGACACGCGCCAGATTACTATCATCGGTGCCAACGGCTCGGGCAAGAGCCGTTTCTGCAATGCCTTGTTAAAGGCGTGCGGCGACAAGGCCTACCGCATCTCGGCTCTAAAGGCTCTCATCCCGCTACGCTCGACCGACGAGCCCTTGCACGGCTCTATCGACGAGATGTTCAACCGCATGAACCAGGTCAACCCACAAGTGAAAAACTCGGCCGACACCGAGTTTGACCGTCTTTACTACATCATGCTCATGGACGAGTTTCACCAGCTGATGAACTACAAGACGCATCGCATGCTGGGCGAAAAGATGGAGTTTCCCAAGACCAAGTTAGACACCACCGTGCGCAAGTGGCAACAAGTGTTTCCCAAGAACAGGGTGCTGCGCGAAAACGGTAAACTGCTCTTTTCCACCGAGGGCTATAGCGACAAGTTCAGCTCTCTTCGACTGAGCGATGGCGAGCGTGCGGTGCTCTACTATATAGGGGCTTCGCTCTATGCCATGCCCGATGCCGTGATTCTGGTCGATGACCCCGAGACGTTTATCCACCACAGCATCATGCACACACTGTGGAACGTGATTGAGGAAATGCGACCCGATTGCACGTTTATCTACAACACGCACGACGTGGATTTCGCCTCGTCTCGTGTCGATAACCAGTGTGTGTGGGTCAAGGCTTTCGATCCCGAGCGGGGTGCGTGGGACTATGAAATCATGCAGCCCGGACAAGAGCTGAGCGACGCACTCTATTTCGACATTCTGGGCAGCCGCAAACCGGTGCTCTTTGTGGAAGGCGACGACCGCCACAGCATCGACTCGCGCCTGTATCCGCTCATTTTCCCCGAATACACCGTCAAGCCCCTGGGCAGTTGCGACAAAGTGATTGAGTCGGTGCGCTCGTTCAACGACCTGCGGTCGTTCCACCGCCTGGAGAGCCGAGGCATCGTGGACCGGGACCGCCGCAACGACCAGGAAGTGGCCTATCTGCTTAAGCGCAACATCTATGTGCCCAATGTGGCCGAAATCGAGAACATACTCATGCTCGAAGGCGTGATTAGAGCCGTGGCACGCTACAAACACCGCAACGACGGCGAGGTCTTTGAACGGGTAAAGAACGCTGTGTTCAAGATGTTCTCTCACGAGGTCAAAGCTCAAGCGCTCGAACACGTGCGGCACTATGTGAAACGCAGCGTGGAGATGCGCATCGACATGAAGTTCAAGAATATCTCCGATGTAGAAGAACACATGGTGGATCTGGTGAACGAAATCAACCCTCGCGGCATGTACGAGCAGCTGTGCCGCGACTTCCACGATTACCTGCAACGCCGCGACTACATGGCCGTGCTGCGGGTCTATAACCAGAAACAGATGCTGGGCGACAGCAACGTGGCCAGCTTGTGTGGCTATCACCGCAAGGACGACTACATTCGTGGCGTGCTCAACATCCTCAAGGGCGACGGCCCCGAGGCGCACAACATCCGCCACGCCGTTAAGCATTGTTTTGGGCTCACCGATCAGCAAGAACAATGATTAACCTCATCAAAGAATACTGGAAACGATTCCGCCACTGGCAACGCACCCCCTACGAGGTGCCACCGCTCAGCGACACGCAGCACGTGTGCCTGAACTGCGGCGAGAGTTTTAACGGACAGTTTTGCCCCCGCTGCGGACAAAGCGCAAAAGCGGCACGCTTCACCCCCAAACATGTGCTGGCCAACGCACTCGATGTGTGGGGGGCCGGCAACCGCAGCATGCCACGCAACATCTTGCACCTGCTCTTCAAGCCCGGATACATGATTGCCGACTACCTCAAAGGGCACCGGCAACCTTATTTTCCGCCGTTCAAGATGCTGTTCATCGTGGTCACCACGTTCATCTTCATCACCTATATTGTCCACTATTTCTATGGCATCAAAGATGATACCCAGACGAGGGAAATACAATTTGAATGGGTCGGTTCCATCATCAACGCAGTTGCCATTAACATGGTAAACGACCAGTCGATTGATTTGCCAGTAAGCAATAACACGGTCAACACTCGCCGCCAGAAACTTGTCACCGGTATTCACAACACGCAACAATGGCTCGATAGCCACCGCGCCGTCAGCATCCTCATTTTTCAAGTGCTCTTTGCCTTCAGCGCATGGGTGTGCTTCCGCAACTCGCCGCGACTGGGCAAACTCACGCTCAGTGAGCAGTTTTTCGCCCAGGTCTTTATCAGCAGCCAGATTATCATTCTTTCATTTATCTATTTCTTATTCAGCTTGTTGTGGGCACGAGGAGGAATCGACACTTTACCCACCCCCATCACGATGGCCGCCTATCTGATTGATTACAAGCAGCTCTACGGATTCAGTTGGTGGAAGACCATCTGGCGAAACCTCAAGCTGGTGATATTTGCCACCTTTTTCATTCTCACCTTGTCAATTGTGGCGATTTTCATTGCCTTAATGGTTATCATGGCCTCCTTCTAATGCAAGGCCGAAAAGGCGGCACGCATTGGCTGTGGTGACACGGTCGACCTGCTGCGGATCCACTTCCAGCCAGCCGGCGATGCAGTCGCGCACGGCTGCGATATAAGCCGGCTCGTTGCGCTTGCCACGATGCGGAACCGGTGCCAGATAAGGGGCGTCGGTCTCGAGCAGAATGCGATCCAGTCCCATGGCAGGCAACAACTCGTGCGTGTTACTCTTTTTGAAAGTAACCACGCCGTTCACCCCGAAATAGAAATCGCCTCGGCTGCGCACGCGGTCTACGTCGGCCACGGTGCCGGCAAAACAGTGAAACACGCCCTGCGGCAGCGACTGGCCAAAGTTGTCCATCACCCACAGAATCTCATCGAGTGCCTCGCGGCAATGAATAATAAAGGGGATGTTCTTATCCACGCACCAACGCAGCTGTGTGTCGAGTGCCTCCATCTGCTGATCGCGATAAGTCTTGTCCCAGTATAAATCAATTCCTATCTCGCCCACCGCCACACAGGGCAACGTGTCCAGGTAAGGACGCATCTGTGCGAGCACTTCACCGAAGTCGGCGTGTACCTCTTCGGGATGCAACCCCAGCGCCAGCGACACCACGTCGGGGCACTGCTGCTGCACGGCTTGCAAGCGCGGGATGCTCTCCAGATTCTCGTTGGGAAGCACCATGTGAGTCACACCGGCCTCCTGTGCACGGGTAACCACCGCGGCGCGGTCGTCGTCAAACTCAGCCGCATAGATATGTGTGTGAGAGTCAATCATCAGCTCTGACGGGCTACGAGTCGATTAATGAGCGCGGCAAAGGCTTCACGCGCCTCTTGCGGCATGGAGGTGCGGTCCAGCGCTTGCAGCGCCAAGTCGTTGTAATGCGCGATGGCTTCGTTACTCAACTCACGCAACCCCAGCCGCTCATACAGTGCGGTCACGGCCGCCACCTTGCTCACGCGAGCCGCTTCGGGATCGTTGAGCCAGCGGCGCAGTTCCAGCGCATCGTCGCCGGTGGCACGCTGCATGGCATTGATGAGCAAGAAAGTCTTTTTGTTGTTCATGATGTCGCCGCCTATCTCTTTGCCAAAGGTGGCCGCATCGCCCCACACGTCGAGGGCATCATCCTGCAGCTGGAAAGCCAGTCCCAAGTTCAGCCCCATGTCATAGATGGCCTGCTGGTCGCCGGCCGAAGCATCGGCGATGATGGCTCCCAGCCGGCAGGCGCAACCCAGCAACACCGAGGTCTTGAGTCGAATCATGTGGATGTATTCATCCACCGACACATCGCGCCTCACCTCAAAATCCATGTCCCACTGCTGGCCTTCATAAATCTCCATGGCGGTGCGGTTGAACAGTTCCAGCACAGCAGCCAGGTGTTGCTCTCCGGTACGGGCAATGAGTTGCGTAGCCATCGTGAGCATTGCATCGCCACTGAGGATGGCCACGTTGTCGTTCCAGCGGCGGTGCACGGTGGGCTGGCCGCGACGCACATCGGCGCGGTCCATCACATCGTCGTGTAGCAGCGTGAAGTTGTGAAACATTTCCAGTCCTATGGCTGGAGTCAAAGCCTGCTCGCAGTTGCCGCCAAAAGCCTCACAGGCCATCAGGGCCAGCACTGGCCGCAAGCGTTTGCCTCCCAAAGCCATGGTGTAGGCAATGGGCTCATAAAGCTGCTCGGGTTGTTCGGGATAAGGAATGGACGCAATTCTCTCGTTGACGATTGACAGATAGTCGTTATATGATTTCATGAAAATTATGCGATTTTACTATTTAACCGTTGGCAGAATTAAGCGAGCGCATCTTAATCCAGCCAGTGAGTTCAAAATATCAATATTAAGTTTATCAAAGACGACATACTTTTACTATAGGGCAAGCCGGAGACCAATGCTGTCGCTGCGGGATGTCGGAGCGTTGTTGTCGCGTCGCGACACGCGACAGTTCTTCGCGTCGGCGCACCAAAGGCCTCCACGCATCACACGATTCGGGCCACTGGCGGAACCCGTCGGGTTAGTTTGCGCATCGCTACTGTAGGTGCTATACCAGTCCTGGCACCACTCCCACACGTTGCCGCTCATGTCGTACAAGCCCAGCTCATTCGGTGCCTTGGAGCCTACCATTTGAGTGCCATAGCCTCTGGTACCACTTGATTGCGACGGTATATTGTCCCAATACCACGCCACGTCACCCACGGTGTTGCTACCTGAGTACTTGTAACCCTTGCTCTTGTTACCGCCACGGGCCGCATACTCCCACTCGGCCTCTGTGGGCAAACGGAACTGCTTTCCAGTGAGTTGGTTCAACTTCGTGATGAACTCCTGGCAGTCGTTCCAGCTCACCCACTCCACTGGGCGCTGCATATTCGTGCCGTAATCGCTATCCGTTGATGACTGATAATAGCTGGGGTTGCGCCCCATCACTGCTCGCCACAAGGCTTGTGTAACCTCGGTTTGACCGATGCTGTAGCTCGACAATGTCACTTGATGTGCCGGTTTCTCAGTGTCCCTAGCATCGCTGCCCTGCTCCGCCGTCGCGCCCATCGTGAACGTGCCGCCTTGCACGTTAATCATCTTGAACTTAACGCCGTTCACCTCATAAATTTCTTCACCCTCACCAGCCTTATCAAGACCCAGAATGGTGTTAATGATGGCGTTTATGTCTTCAACGTCGGTGATGCCGTCGCCATTCACGTCGGAGTCACCGCTATAGTAAGACGGCTTTTTAACGCCGAGTATGATATTGATACTGCCATTCACGTCATCCACATCTACTTTCCCATCGCCGTTCACATCGCCTACCATGTCATTAATCCTATCGATGTACAGTTCTCTTCCGTAAACGTCGGGTGACCCCCCTACGCTAATCTTATAAGAACCTGCTCCTGGCAACCTAAAATTTACACCTTTCGATTGGTAAATTCCAAATCGATCGAATTCTCCATCTAATAAGGGAATAGAATTACCGCCGCCTAACATCTCGTCGGTAATTTGAAAATAGCCACATTTATTTTCATCAAGGCCTCCATACCACATCCAATCCCCATAATCTAGATTGTATTCAACAAGCTTAAAATCAAAATCCTCAGCATCCAACGAAAGGTTTTTACCAGTGATTGTTAACTCCCCAACTACAAATATTGGTATGCCGGTAGAGGTATCCCAATTGTTAAATTTACCTACTATATAGAACTGTGCTAATGCGACCTGTGCATGGAGCAATATGACGGCGAATGCGATTAATAGTTTTGTAAAAATTGTTTTCATGTCGACTGATTATTAATACCCGTTGGAAAGGTTAAGCGAGCGCATACTTAATCCGGCCAGTGGGTCTGTTATTAATTGAAGTTAAATATTGCGATACGATAAAGGCACTCACTTTACTGATGTATCCTGCAACGGGCTCTATTATTTTGCAAGCTTATATTCGGCTTGAAACTCTTGCCACTGCACCTCATTATAGATGGTCTTCAGCACCTGTGCCCGACGGTCAATTTCGGCGGTGTCGGCACCGGCTTGTTCACGCTCGGCACGCATCTGCTTACTCAGCGCCGCCGGCGAGGCGGCACGGCTGTAGAGCAACATCTGTTTTTCGGTCGAAAGCCGGTCGGCAGCCTCGTCGATGGCCTTGTCCAGCAAGGCGATGTGCTCGGTCTTGCCCAGAACGTCGGCAGCCCAGTGCAACAAGAACAGGCGATCGGTGGCTTGTCGCGCATCCATCCTGTTTTCTAGCAAGGCATCCACAAGGGGGCGAGCATGCTCATCGGCAAAGGCTTCGGCATCAAGCGCAATGGCTTCGGCCACAGCGCAAACAGAGTCGCGCTCGCCCACCACACGCAAGAAGGCGTTGGCCATCTGGCCGGCAGTGCCAGGAATGTGCAGGCTGTCTTTCATGGCCTGATAGTGCTCATCCACAGCACGAATCGCCGCAGTGTCGCCCCAGGCTGCCAGCAGGTCGTGACCTGCTCGCTCGCCCTGTTCACTCACCTGCCCGCAACCGGCAAGCAACGCTGCCATGAGCAAAAGAGATAATAGATGTTTCATTTTTTATCGGGAAAAAGTTCTTGTGCCACTTGAGGGTCAACACGGCGCAACTCGTCGCGCAGGGCCTCGTCGAAGGCTTGTGCGGCCTCATCGTTTCCCGCCATAGTGAGCTGGCTGCGAGTAGCATGCGCATCGACGATGCTGCGCTGCAAGTCCAGTGTGTCGCTGTGGTCGCTCACGGCAATAGCACCGGCCGCGGCCACTCCCCACTGGCGCGCCTGCTCCAGCGAAACGGTGTCTTGGGGCGCACTGGCGGCTGTCGTTTCTTGCCTATTCCCACAAGCGGCAAGCAAGGCCAGTAAAACGATGGAAAGATACAGTCTCATAAACGTAAAAAAAGTGACTCGTCCTAAAAAGTGATCAATTATGCCTTCCTTCTAGGACGAGCCAGTGTGTGACTGTGTTTACTTCACTTCGTCGTCGATTTGGATAACTTTCCAGATGCAAGCGGCGATAGCGGCACCTACAAACGGACCCACGATGAACACCCAGAGCTGCTCAAGGGCTTTGCCGCACTCAAACAGAGCGGGACCAATAGAACGGGCGGGGTTCACGCTCGTGCCAGTGTAGTGGATTCCCACCAGATGAATCAGAATCAGCGACAAGCCGATGGCCAGGCCAGCCAGATTGTTGGTGGCACCGTTAGTCTTGCTGGTAGCACCCAGCACAACCAGAACAAACAGGGCCGTGAGCACAATCTCGGCAATTAAGCCATTGACCACGGTTCCCGAGCAAGCATTAGCTCCTGTGGTGGTTCCCTGCGCAAGTTCGGGAGAAGTGGAAACGAGCAGGTAAAGCACGGCGGCGGCCAGAATGGCACCGATGGTCTGGAACACCATGTACATGCCACAATCCTTGAAACTCATCTTTCCGCTCAAGAACACGCCCAGCGAGATGGCAGGGTTGATGTGGCATCCGCTGATGCCGCCTATGGTATAAGCCATGGCCACTACAGCCAGACCGAATGCGACGGCCGTACCAACTACCGATGCTGTATCAACACCACAATTCAAGCTCACGGCAGTGCCGCAGCCCAGCAATGTGAGCACGAAAGTACCCACTAATTCTGCTAAATACTTCTTCATTTTGTTGAAAATTAAAAAGTTAATACTACAATTCGTTTCTGATTTTTTGCAAAAATACGAGTTTTTTCGCTAAACAACAATTTTTTTCACAAAAATGTTGTATATTTGCAGCATAACAAATTACGAACGATATGAAAATTTCAATAGTAGGTACCGGATATGTCGGACTCGTCACTGCGGCTTGTTTCTCCGAACTGGGTATTGACGTGACCTGTGTCGACAGTGATTTGCAAAAGATTAACCGACTGGTTTATGGTGCCATTCCCATCTATGAACCGGAACTGGAGAACTTGATGACGCATAACGTGAACGACAAACGCCTGCACTTCTCCACCGACTTCAACAAGGGTTTTGAAAATGTGGATTATGTGTTCTGCACGGTAGACCCCATCCCCGATGCCGACGGAGCCACCGACCTGGAGCCCGTTTTGCGCATCGCCCAGGTTTTCGGCCAGCGCATCGACCGCTATTGCACATTTGTCATCAAGACCACCGTGCCCGTGGGAACAGCCCACAAGGTGCAGGAAATCATTCAGCACGAAATCGACGAGCGCGGCGTAGACGTGAAATTTGACATCGCCAGCAATCCCGACTTCCTCACCGAGGGCAACGCCGTCAAGGACTTCATGAAACCCGACCGCATCGTCATCGGCGTGGAAACCGAGAGCGCACGCGAGTCGATGGCTAAACTGTATCGCACCATCTTGCTGCACAGCAACCGCCGCGTGATTTACACCGACACCCGCACGGCCGAGATGATCAAGTATGCCGCCACATCGATGCTGGCTACGCGCGTGAGCTTCATGAACGAGATTGCCAATCTGTGCGAACTGGTGGGAGCCGACATCAACATCGTGCGCCACGGGGTGGGCACCGACAGCCGCATCGGCCCCAAGTACATCTTCCCGGGTTGCGGATATGGCGGCACGCTATTCCCGCAAGACATCAAAGACTTGGTCAAGATTGCCGACACGCACCAGTTCGACATGAGCGTGCTCAAGGCTGTGGATGAAGTCAATAAACGCCAGAAGCGCATCCCGTTCAACAAGGTGTCGCGCTTCTTCGACGGCGACCTCAAGGATAAAACGGTGGCCATCTGGGGACTCTCGTTCAAACCCGGCACCGACGACCTGAGCGGTGCGCCCAGCATCGTCACTATAGACATGCTGCTCGAGGCTGGCGCACATGTGCGCGTCTACGACCCCGTGGCCATGAATGCCACTAAACTGCGCTGGGCCGACTTGTATTGCGGCATCGACATGTATGACGCGGTCAAGGGTGCCGACGCACTGGTCATGCTCACAGAGTGGCACCAGTTCTACATTCCCGACTGGAAACGCGTCAAGAGCCTGATGCGCACACCGTTTGTGGTCGATGGCCGCAACATCTACGACAAGCAGGAACTGGAAGCGGCAGGCTTTGCCTATAGTTGCATTGGCAAGTAAAGAATCGCGGCACGCACAACCGCGTCAACTCATAGTTAGCAAAAAGAGGGGTGGAAAATTCCATCCCTCTTTTAGTTTTATCTAGAAAACCAAGTGGCGCGGCAATCAGAGTTTGCTCTCCACAATCTTGGTGATTTCGGCTTCCTCTACATTGGCGCGAGCAATCAGTTCGTTAGCCTCGGCAATGAGGGCATCGGCAGTGGCACGGTCTTTGAGCGAACCGGCGTTGATTTTCACGTTCATGCCGGCACCCAGCACAGCGGCACGTGCAGCCAGTGCACCCACACCGGCATCACTCACGCTATTGGGGTTACCTTCTTGCGCCATAGCGCGGCACAGGTCAAACACCTGGAACGAAGCCTTCATCGTGCGCAGGGGCACCTGTGTGGCATAAAGCGTTGCTGCCTGAATAGCAGCGCTGCGAGCAGCCTTGTCCTCGTCGGTTTTCTTAGGCATCCCGAAGGCAGCCATGATGCGGTTGAACGCCTGTGTGTCTTCGTCAACCAGGTGCAGCAACTCGGTCATGAGTTCCTGTCCCTTGTCGGCCCACACACTGAACTCGTGCCAGCGCTCGTCCCAACCGGGCTTGTGGCTGCTCAGATTGGCCACCATTCCGCCCAGAGCGGCACCCAGGGCACCCATGTAAGCAGCGATTGTGCCGCCACCGGGAGCAGGTGATTCACGCGAGGTTTCCTCGGCAAATCCCTTCACGGTGAGGTCCACCAGTTTCTTTCCGGCGTTCTCATCGTCGGCAATCATATATTCAATCACTTTCTCCTTGGGATCGAAGGGCTTAAGGTCGTCGAGTCCCAGCGAGTGAATGGCAATCTCCATGATGTCGCTCTCGGGGATACCGGTGGAGCGATGCTGTTTCTCCAGGAAATATTTACCGGCATCGATGAGGGTGCGCTTGGGCACCAGACCCACGATTTCGGTTCCGGTCACGCGGATGCCGCGGTTCTGAGCGCAGCGGCTCACTTCGTCGAAGGCCACGTGCAGTGGAGTTGCGTTGATGTCGGTAATGTTCATCGACACCTGGGCAATCTTATACTCGTCGATATACCATCCGATGGCCTTGGTGCCCTTGAGCGTTCCGGGCTGCATGATGGTCTTGCCGTTCTCGTCTTTCTTGGGAGTTCCGGTAATGGGGTTACCCTCACGCACGGGGCGGCCTTTCTCGCGCACATCGAAGGCGATGGCGTTGGCACGGCGCGTGCTGGTGGTGTTCAGGTTGAAGTTGGTGGCAATCAGGAAGTCGCGGGCGCCCACAGCAGTGCAGCCAGTGCGAGCCACCTGCTCGTCGAGTGGACGTGCACCGAAGTCGGGCTGCTTGCCCTCGGTGCTCAATTTCTCGGCCAGTGCTTCATATTCCCCCTCGCGGCACACAGCCAGATTGCGACGCTCGGGAGTGAATGCGGCTGCTTCATAGCAGTAGCAAGGAATGCCTGCCTCGGTGGCGATGCGTTCGGCCAGAGTGCGAGCCAGTTGGGCACATTCCTCTAGAGTGATGCCTGCAATGGGAATCAGAGGGCACACATCGGTGGCACCCATGCGCGGGTGCGCGCCATGGTGCTCGCGCATGTCAATCAGCTCACCTGCACGCTTCACCACCTGGAAGGCTGTTTCCACCACGGCCTCGGGGCTGCCCACAAAGGTGACCACGGTGCGATTGGTGGCTTCGCCGGGATCCACATCCAGCAGTTTCACGCCTGCCGCACGCTTAATCACGTCTGTAATCTGATTAATAATCTCCATGTTGCGGCCCTCACTGAAGTTGGGCACACATTCCACAAGTCGGTTCACGTTGCTCATTTCTACGTTTTTAATTATAGGTTACATGGTTGAAAACCAAATCAATTTGTTGCGCTGCAAAGGTACAACAATTTACTAGAATAAGCGACAACAATTCAGAAAATCACATAAATTTAACAAATCGACTTCGCTCTCATAGCACTGTTTTGCATGATTATAAAGACCCCATTATGTGAATTTTTACAAAAAACGCATTTTTTATTATTGAAAATGGTGGTGCATTGTCTTTTAATGTGTACCTTTGTGCGTTAAATAATAAGTTAGTAACAATATCACTACTTGTATCAGCGCTTTTACACACACATTTTATCTTAGAGTAAGACGAGACTATGAACATTGGATTTGACGGAAAGTGGGTAGTTTTCAATCATACAAGTCGTGGCAATCTGTGCCGCAACTTGATAAGTGCAATGGCCAGTGAATTCCCGCACAACAAATATTTCATTTATAGCAAAATCTCGGCCGAGAATCGCCATTTGACTCCACTGTTGGTCAGCCCCAATGTTATGCTCAAAGAACCCCGCCACGGCATGTCGATTTCTTTATGGCGCTGGGGCAATGGCTGGAGCAAGGACATGCGCAGGCACCGCACGCGCATTTATCACGGGCTGTGCGGACTGTTGCCGCTGAGCACCGGCAATTCACACACGCGCCTGGTGGTGAGTGTTAACGATTTACATGTGCTTTATCATCCGCAGTCGTTCACCCGCTGGCAGCGCTTCAAGAACCGTCTGGCTCTGCGCCACAGCTTAAAAAAGGCCGACCGCATAGTGGTGCCCAGCACATGGGCACTGCAGGAAGTTGCGTCTAAAATGGGTGTGGACGCTTCACGCATCGACGTGGTTCCGCCCTGCATCGACTCCAACTTCTCTGTGAAGGTGCACGACGAGGCCAAGCACACCCTCAGCACACAGATGGGACTGCCACGGCGATTCGTGCTGCTCATGGGACCGCTCGAAGAATACAAGTGTGCGCTCGACATGGTGCGCGCCATCCGTCGCCTGAAAGACCAGGACATGGGACTGGTTTTGGCGGGGAAATCCTCACGTTATTACCGAAAAGTGGTGCGCCCCTACATTGAACGCCACCAACTCACCGAACGCGTGGTACACGTCAAGCATCTACATTCGGTGGACCTGCCCATCATATATCAGCTGGCAACGGCCGTGCTGTGCCCTGCCCGCCAGGAACTCTATAGCCTGTCGATGCTGGAAGCCATGAGTTGCGGCATTCCCGTGGTTGCCAATCCCGGCACTGTCATTACAGCCGAGGCGGCAGATGCCGTGCTGGCAACCCGCGACGACAGCCCCGAAAGTTGGGCCAATGCCATCGACCAGATTATCGCTTCGCCCCAATTACACGACACGCTCTCGGAGCGCGGGCTGCTTTATGCCTCGCAATTCACGCCCAGCCGCAGCGCACAGGCTCTCATGGCCTGCTACGACAAGATTAGCGACTAGACGCAAGCACCACTCACGTCCATAACATCAAAAAAATCACAGTCGACCCGCATCGGGCAGTAGATGGAAAAGGCATCAACTGCCAGCCTACTTTTCGTCGGCCTAATGGCCGATTTGGGTTAAAATTCTGTGATTGCGGCACAAGGGCGACGCTCGTTCTTGCACACTTCAATTTTTTTGGCGAAATTTGCAGTCATGAAACAGACAGCGCACTTATGGCTGGCACTGCTGGCGGCATGGCTTCTTGCGTCGTGCTCTAGCGACAGCTTCAAAATAGATGGCAAAATAGAGGGGCTGGGCACACAGAATGTCCATGTTGTGTATAACGGCGACGAAGGGGCTGTAGATGCCATTATGCCCACGCACGACGATGAACTGCGCATCAAGTGCCACAGCAGCGAGATGACCGTGGTGAGTGTCATTGACATGCGTGGCGTGCTTCTGGCGCGATTTGCCGCGCAGAATGGCGATGAAATCAGCATCATGGGCAAGCTTGAACGCCTCGACGACATCAAGGTGAGCGGAAACGATGTCACCGATGAATGGATGACCTTCCGCGAAGCCAATGCCAGCCTCTACCAGTCGCTGCCCAACCAGGCACTCGACCAGGCCATTGAGAAATATGTCAAGGCCAACCCCAAGCATCTGTGCTCAACCATCCTGCTACTCTATGACCACGGCGACCTCACCAGCAACGACAGTAAACTGAAATTGCTGCAGCAAATCGCTCCCGAGGCGCGACCCGACCATCTCATCACCTCGGCCGAGTGGCTGCAAGAGTACTACACTCACCACATGGCCAAGGCGGTGCACTCGCTGCACTTGTGTGGCACCAGTGGCGACTTTGAGCGGCTCGTGGTCGACAAGCAGCGCTCGTTGCTCTATTTCTGGAACAACGACTTCAGCGCCGAGAGCAGCAGGCTACGACGCGACATCATCGCCGCCATCAAGCGCATGAAAGCCGGCGATGCCAGCGTGATGGTGGCCGACATCCTATTAGATGCCGACAGCACCCGCTGGGCCAGCACCTGCCGGCGCGACAGCACCTCGTGGCGACACTACTGGGTGCCCGGAGGCGTCGTGGATGCCGCACTCAAAGACTTCCGCATCCCATCGGCACCCTATTTCCTGGCCACCGACTCGCTGGGCCGCATCACTTATCGCGGAACCGATGTCCATGCAGCCATCCGCTCCCTTCACTAACCCACCCTTCCACAATCAAATAAATGGAAATCAAGCAACTTTGCGACCTCATAGGCAGCGCCACGCGCGTGGCTGCACTCAAAAAGATGGTGAGTGCCAAGCGCAACCGCGTGATGGTCATCGACGGGCTGGCCGGTTCGGCTCCCGCCATGCTTTTCTCGCGACTGCCACGCCTGTCCAGCCCCTACCTGATTATTGCCAGCGACCTGGACGAGGCCGGTTATATCTATAACGATCTGGTGCAGCTCACCAGCGAGCAGGAAGCGCTCATATTCCCCAGCGGATACAAGCGCGACATCAAGTATGGACAGGTAGATGCCCCCAACGAGATTCTGCGCACCGAGGTGCTCAACCAGTGGCACAAGAGCCGAGTGCTGCGCTGGGTGGTCACCTATCCCGAAGCACTGGCCGAGAAAGTGGCCAGCCGCGACCACATTGAGCGCTCTACAGTGCATCTGACCACGGGGCAGGAGGCCGACATGACTGCCGTGGCCCAACGGCTGCACAAATTGGGCTTCACGCGCGTCGACTACGTCTATGAACCGGGACAATTCTCGGTGCGAGGCTCCATTCTCGACGTGTTCTCGTTTACTCATGAACTGCCCTACCGCATCGACTTTTTCGGCGATGAGATCGAGAGCATGCGCACTTTCAACATCGAGACGCAGCTCAGCGACGAACGGGTGCAAGAGGTGAGCTTGATGGGTAGTGGCGGCAGCGAAAATGAGGCCGGAACGTCGATGCTCGACTTTGTGGGTGCCGACACTTTGCTCATCTGCCACGACGTGGACTGGCTCAAGACTCGTGTCAAGGCCATAGCCGACGAGGGAATGTCGGCCAAGGCACTGCTTGCCGACGAGGGCGACCACGACGCCTACCGCAAGATTGTGGATCCGGCACGCTTCACCGCATGCGTCGATGCCATGCGGCAGATTCGTTATGCTCTGGGCGAAAGCGCCGAGCAGGGCGACGCACGCATGACGCTGCACTGCACGCCACAGGGCATCTACCACAAGAATTTTGACCTCATCAGCGACTCTTTCAAGAATTTCCTGGAGAAAGGCTACAAAATACTCATTTTGAGCGACAGTGAGAAGCAGATTCAACGACTGCGGGTCATCTTCGACGACCGCAACGACGATATCCGCTTTGAGCCGGTGTTGCGCACGGTGCACGAGGGATTTGTCGACGAAGACTTACACCTGTGTGTGTTCACCGACCACCAGATCTTCGACCGTTTCCACAAATACAACCTCAAAAGCGACCGCGCCCGCAGCGGGAAACTGGCACTTTCGCTCAAGGAACTGAGCCAGATCGAGGTGGGCGACTATATCGTGCATGAAGACCACGGCATCGGCAAGTTTGGTGGCTTACTGCGCACGGGCGTCAACGGCACCATGCAGGAGATGATCAAACTCATCTACCTGAATGGCGACATCATTTTCGTGTCGATTCACTCGCTGCACAAGCTCTCCAAGTATCGCGGTAAAGAAGGCGTGGAGCCACGCTTGCACAAACTGGGCTCGGGAGCCTGGCACAAGATGAAAAGCCGCACCAAGAGCCGCCTGAAAGACATCGCCCGCGACCTGATCAAGCTCTATGCCGCCCGGCGCGACCAGGAGGGATTTGCCTTCTCGCCCGATGGCTACTTGCAGCAAGAGCTCGAAGCCTCGTTTATCTACGAAGATACCCCCGACCAGCTCAAGGCCACACAAGCCGTCAAGGCCGACATGGAGAGTAACCGTCCCATGGACCGCCTCATTTGCGGCGATGTGGGCTTCGGCAAGACCGAGGTGGCCGTCCGCGCAGCTTTCAAGGCCGCTACCGACGGCAAGCAAGTGGCGGTGCTCGTACCCACCACGGTGCTCGCATTCCAGCATTTCAACACCTTCAGCGACCGTCTCAAAGATTTTCCCGTGCGCGTCGACTATCTGAGCCGCGCACGCAAGCCCAAGGAGGTGAAACAACTGCTCGCCGACCTGGCCGAGGGCAAAATCGACATCGTCATCGGCACGCACAAGCTCATCGGCAAGTCGGTGAAATTCAAAGACCTGGGGCTGCTCATCATTGACGAGGAACAAAAATTCGGTGTGAGCGTGAAAGAGAAACTCAAGCAGATGAAGGTGAACGTGGACACGCTCACCATGAGCGCCACACCCATTCCGCGCACGCTGCAATTCTCGCTCATGGGGGCGCGCGACTTGAGCACCATCAACACGCCGCCGGCCAACCGCTACCCCATCCTCACGTCGCTATCTGTGATCAGCGACGAGGTGGTGAGCGAAGCCATCAACTTCGAGCTGTCGCGCAACGGACAAGTATTCTTCATCAATCACCGCATCGAGCAACTCTACAACTTGCAGCACATGGTGAACCGCCTCGTGCCCGATGCGCGCGTGGTGGTGGCACATGGTCAGATGCCACCCGAGCAACTGGAACAAATCATCATCGACTTTGGCAACCACGATTACGACGTGCTGCTCTCCACCACCATCATCGAGAATGGTGTGGACATGCCCAACGTGAACACCATCATCATCAACAACGCGCAGAACTTTGGACTGAGCGAACTGCACCAGTTGCGCGGACGCGTGGGGCGCAGCAGCCGCAAGGCTTTCTGCTACCTGCTCGTGCCGCCGGGTAAAGCCATCACAGCCGACGCTCGCCGACGCTTGCAGGCCATCGAGAGCTTCAGCGACCTGGGTGCGGGCATTCACATCGCTATGCAAGACCTCGACATTCGTGGGGCCGGTAACCTGCTGGGAGCAGAACAGAGCGGTTTCATCGCCGATCTGGGCTATGAGACCTACCAGAAGATTCTCAAAGAGGCCGTGCTGGAACTGCGCACCGAGGAATTTGCCGACACCCTAGCGGCACCCGAACCGGCCGCCGACGGAGAAGTGGAATTTGTGACCGACTGCACCATCGACACCGACCTCGAACTCATGTTCCCGGCCACCTATGTGCCACAGGAAAACGAGCGCATCACACTGTATCGCGAACTCGATGCCATGGAGACCGACCAACAGATCCAAGCCTTCGAGAGCCGACTGCTCGACCGTTTCGGACCCATACCCGACATGGGACAGGAACTCATACGCATCGTGCCGCTGCGACGCACCGCTCGCACACTGGGCATCGAGAAAATCGCGCTCAAGCAGGGCAATATGTACATCTATTTCGTGGGCGATGAGAATGTGGCCTACTATCAGTCGCCGGCATTCGGCCGCATTTTGCACTACGCCCAGAACAACCCGTTTACCTGCAAAATACGCGAGAAGAATGGCCGTCGCTCCTTCCTGCTCACCGATGTGACCAGCGTGAGCCGCGCACTCGACATTCTGCGTGGCATCACCACCCTGGAGCCGGTTTAACCTCCCGCGCGAGTGAGCATGCGGGTAATGAAGGCATCACGCTGGCTGCGGAAGGCATTGAACGTGTCGTAAAGGTCGGTCAACGCCAGGTCGGCATTCTGCGACTGCAACTGGTAGAGCGTGGCCGAACCACCGGTTGCCACGTTCTTGCCTTGCAACGCGCCATGCACGCCCGACACCTCTTCCAGCAACTTCATCTGCAAGTTAATCATGTCGTAGGCTCCAAAATCAGAGCCATTGACCTGAATCTGCTCGGGGCGCGCCTCGCACAGCGCCGGCGAGTAGGGCAAAATTCCACCCGGGGTGCTCCACACCCGCCGCACGTCCGACCAGGTGAACCCATCGGGCAGTGCCGTCTCGGGAAACAGCAGCACGCCTTTGGCACTGCTCATCATGGACTGATCCACCAGACTGATGAGCCGGTTCAAGTACTTTTGCTGGTCGATAACATCCTCCACCAGCGCATGCACTTCGCCATCGACCAGCGGATAAAACCGCATCACAAACGGGTGACTCCCGTGAGGAGCGTCCCACTCGGCCAGCAGGTCGCCCATGGGCGAGAACCAGCGGCAATGCCACGTGGTGACCACATCCCAGCGCATGGCCACATCGGGACGGCCGCGCCATTTGCGTGCCTGACCGATGGGCACTACGCTCACCTGAGCCGTACGTCGGTCGTGGCACACCATCGCCTCGCGGCTTTCCTGCGTCCACACCTCGATGGCGCGCAGGCGGTCGCTGTCGCGGCAGTACCAAAAGTCGGTACCGCTCTGGCTGTCGGCTCCCAGTTGGGTGGCACACCCCGCTATGCGCGAATCCACCATCTGCTCATAGACACGACGCACGGCCGCCGCTTTGCGTCGCGTTCCGTCTGACACCCGGCGCAGCAGTTGTGCCATGGTCAGGTCATGCAACTGCCCCACCACGCGGCAATCGCGGGCCCGTGGGTCGAAAAACGCATTCACAAAGAATTGGTTGGGATTGACATTGCTCACCTCAATATGCTCCGTGCCGTCGATTGCAGTTACACCATCCACTCGCTGCACAGCGCAGCCCGAAATAAGAAACTCTTCCAGTGCGCGGGCATCCAGCTCGGCAAGCTGGTTGTCGTCCTTAATCTGGCGCAGCGTCTTGTCGGCCACCGTCTCGGCATCTATCACCTGCGAGCGGAATCGCCCCACCACCGTTTTCACCAGTTGGCGGAGCAGATTGTTGGTCACTGGGGTTGTGCCGGCGGCGGTAAACCGTTCCCAGTCGGTAATGCGTTGCCCATCGGCACCGAGCGTCACGTCGCCCCACTGGTCGCCAAAGGTAAATCGCTTATTGCGGGTGCGGGCCTGCCGCAGCACGTTGCCGCCCATCCAGGCCTCATAGGCCTGTCGCAGCACTTCCATGTCGTGTGTATTCATAGCAAAAAGATTTTAAACAATTAGCGGCGCAAAGTTACCCCGCCCCATTACCACCCCACAAGGTCAACCGCAGATAGCTAGCCACAAGTGGCGCAATGCGGCTTATAGCCCTTATGAATCGGGATCGAGGGTTCTGGTTCGGCTGGATTTTCACGTTCGGCTGGATTTGCAATCCAGCCGCCGTCACATCGGCGGATTTGCAATCCGCTAGCCCGTGAGGGCCACCATGCGCTGTCCCAGCGCGGGGATTACAAATCCCCAATTCAATTCCTGGCGGATTGCAAATCCACCAGAACAGCGGTTTCTCGCAAGAGACCTAAATGCTAAAGCAGGGTCTTTAAGTGTCTCTCACGAAGCACTTTTTACAGTTCTTAAACTTTTGCATGAGTATTCTTGCAAAAGAAAAAAATAATTGATAATTTTGCGGTATTCAATGAGACATAAATTCTGTAATTAACCAAAAACATATTTAGCTATGAAAAAGATCTATACATTAATGTTGGCATTGCTGTGCTACAGCGGCATGGCGATGGCGCAAGACAGCGATTATCTGCCGCTGTTGCGCGAGGGCGTGAAGTGGGTCTATGCCGAGAGCTACACCGACTATGCCGAAGATGCCACAATGCAGGACATGAACACCGAAACACGGAACCGGTTATACACCATCGAAGTAAAAGGCGACACCATCATCGACGGCATCGGCTACAAAAAGGTTTATCGCCATTCTGCCGACCTGTGGAACAGCGACTGGTTTTACGACGTTCCTGACTGCAGTGGAATACAGCCGGTGGCTTGTCTGCGCGAAGAAGGCAGAACAGTTTATGCCCGAACTCTCAATGACCCGACCCATGAAATCGGCGAATGGTTCAACCAACTGAAATCCGAAACTTCACAAGGGCATGAAGTGATTCTGTATGACTTCCAAGAAAGTGAGGAAGGCCTATTCAAACGCTATGGCACCGTGCAGATAGGGGCTGAGACAAAAGACACTTACTACAGTGCTGAAATCGGTGTGGTGATTGCCGAAGGGCTGGGTGTCATCGAACCCGGAGGCGAGCTGGTGATGATAGATTATGTGGAATGTCGCACCGGTTATCCCAACGACTTCGTGCGGCTGCACCATGTGGAGGATGCCGACGGCAACATCATCTACAAGGGCGAGGCCTACACCGAGCCCGCTCGGGGCGACCTCAACGGCGACGGCCGCGTGGATGTGGAGGACGTGAACGCGCTCATCAACATCATCCTCAAGGTGGAGTGACAGGCTCACATTTGCACATCGCCACAACACCGAGACATGCCTTGAAAAGGTATTGCGGGTCGAAGACCTGCTAACTTGTTAAGGACCATGCCAGTACCCCGGCGGGGTACGCAGCTTGGTCAATGATCACCGACAGGAAAGTGCCTCGAAGAGGAACTTCATGGGTCGTTCGGCTGGATTTGCAATCCAGCAGCCGGTCAACTGGCGGATTGCAAATCCACCAGAACAGGAGACTATTAAATAAATTTGCTATTTTATCCAGTAATCATTATCTTTGTGGCGGCAAGTGGTGGTATATATCAAAATTACTGCCATAAAGATTGAAAGTATTAACAACAAAAACATATTTAGCTATGAAAAAGATATATCTGTTAATGGTGGCGATGGTGTGGTCGCTGGCGGCGCACGCCTATCTTCCGCTGGTGCGTGAAGGAGCCAAGTTCTACTATTACGAATGGTGGGGCGAGTCTTTTTATGAAGGTCGAGATGATAAAAATGTACGCCTGAAATGTTTTGAGATTATGGGCGACACGGTCATTAACGACATTTCTTACAAAAAGATGTATTTGACTTGTAATGATATGAACCTGACCTGGAAACGTATAGCAGGTCTAGATCAGGACTATGAAGAATATGATTTCTCAAGAAAGTGGAATCAAAAGGATCCCATTCTATTTGTTAGAGAAGAAAATAAAAAAGTATATGCCCGAGCGAATAAACGGGAAGAGAATAAGGATGTTAATTATTGGTGGAATGGATATCAGGAGGAGGTAATCTATGATTTTGAGAATGTGGAACGAGATTTTGCATTTTCAGATACAGCCATGATAGAAGGGGAGGAATGTAAGGTATATTACAATGTGAATAGCTTGCCAGGCTTATATTTGATAGAAGGCATTGGTTATGTGGACGGATATGTGAACTCTGGCTGTTATGATTTACTTGGAGGATATGATCTCAGCAATAGTGAAGATACGTTCATCTGCATGTCGCATGTGGAGAACGCTGCCGGTGAGGTGGTCTATGAGGGACCGCTCTATCAGAAATATAATGTTAAACAGCCCATGCTGGGCGACACCAACGACGATGACCGCATCGACGTGGAAGACGTGAACGAGGCCATCAACTTGATACTGCGGGGCGACCGCATCCCATTCATGCGCCGTGTGGACATGAACGGCGACGGCCGAGTGGACGTGGAGGACGTGAACGCGCTGGTCAACATCATCCTCAAGATGGAGTGACAGGCTCACATTTGCGCACCGCCACAACACCGAAACATACCTTGAAAAGGTATAGCGGGTCGAAGACCTGCTAACTTGTTAAGGACCATGCCAGTGCCCCGAAGGGGTACGCAGCTTGGTCAATGATCACCGACAGGAACGTGCCTCGAAGAGGAACTTCGGGTTCGGCTGGATTTGCAATCCAGCCGCCTGTCGTCCTGGTGCACTGTCCCGGCGCGGGGATTACAAATCCCCAACTCAACCTCTGGCGGATTGCAAAACCACCAGAACAGCAGTTTTATCGGACAGCAATAAAAAGAGTTTGAGAATCAACACAGACTGTTTCAACGCAAGTTAGCCACCTGGCAACTTGTGCCATAATGAACTGAACATGAATAACAAGAAAGGACGCGAACCTGCCTACGATGTGATGAGAGTGGCAGCCATTATGGCCGTCATCATCATTCACGTCTCGTCGCAACACATCGTTGATGCGTTTCCATCGGCATGGTGGGAAGTGAGCAACATCTGCGATTCCATGGTGCGCTGGGGCGTGGGAGTATTTTTCATGATATCGGGCGCACTGTTTCTGGATTTGTCCAGACACAAAACCACCAAAGAATTATACACGAAAAACATTTTCCGGCTGGTGAGGCTTTTCGTGCTGTGGTCTCTGTTGTATGCCCTTTATGCGTATGCTATAAATCCCAGCATGAGCGCAGGCAAATTCATGAGCAAAATGGTAATGGGACCCTATCATTTCTGGTTCTTAAAAATGATGGTCGGCCTATACATCATCACGCCCATTTTGCGCAAGGTGGTGAGTGACCGTCGCACCGAGCGGTATTTTATCATTGTCACATTCGTTGTGGCATTCATCACTCCCTGGCTAGCAGTATTGACAGGTTTTTACAGCCATTACGCACAACGATTGTTCTATTACAATATGGAGGATATGGGCATCAGTGTGGTGGCACCCTATGTGCTTTACTTTATACTGGGCCACTATCTCAGCACCTATCCGCTCGGCAAACGGAATCGACATTGCACCTATGTGCTGGGTGCACTGGGCATGGTGATGACTGCCGTGGCTACCCATGTGGTTTCTCATCACTCAGGCGCATTCAGCAAGGCGTTTTTCAATAACAATTCTCCATTTATACTGTTTATGGCAGTGGCCATATTCACATTCTTGTTCAACAGATACCATGGCCAAAGCCACGCCCATCGCTCAATGGTGGCGGCTCTCTCTAGGTGCACACTGGGCATATATCTGGTGCACGTGCTGGTGCTCAACGTGTTTTCCGACTTGCTTGGCGTGGATTCCTATACGCTTCATCCTGTGTTGGGAATCCCACTTCTGAGCCTTGTGGTGTTTGCCTTGGCGCTACTGGTGACCGTGATATTGCTCAGAATCCCTATTATGAAAAAGCTAGTGCAATAGCGCCACTCTATCGCCAGCCCGGGTGGGCTCGGGGAGGAAACGCCCTAGAACATGGATGCGACACGGCGCACAGCGGCCACGAAGCGATCTACCTCGTCGAGCGTGTTGTAGAGTGCAAACGAGGCGCGCACGGTGCCCGTCACGCCATAGCGATCCATGAGCGGCTGGGCACAGTGATGCCCGGTGCGCACCGCCACTCCCAGTTTGTCGAGCAGCAGTCCCATGTCGTAACTGCTGATGTCGCGCACCAGGAATGAGATTACCGCACTCTTGCCTGGGGCGGTGCCGAAGATGCGCATGCCGTCGATTGTGAGGAGCTCATCGGTGGCACGCTCCAGCAGGGCATGCTCGTGGGCGGCAATGTGGTCCAGCCCCAAACGCTGAATGTAGTCGATGGCGGCCCCAAAGGCCGAGATGCCTACAAAGTCGGGCGTGCCGGCCTCGAACTTGAATGGGAGGTCGGCAAAGGTGGTGCGCTCAAAGGTGACGCGTCCTATCATTTCACCGCCGCCTTGATAAGGCTCCATGCTCTCGAGCCAGCGACGCTTGCCGTAGAGCACGCCCACACCGGCCGGGCCATACATCTTGTGGCTCGAGAGGGCATAAAAGTCGCAGTCCAGGTCTTGCACATCAATGGGAACATGTGGGGCGGCCTGCGCTCCGTCGATGAGCACGGGCACGCCGTGGCGGTGGGCAATGGCAATCATCTGCTTGACGGGATTCACCGTGCCCAGCACATTGCTCACATGGGCCAGCGCCACGAAGCGAGTGTTGTCGGTGAACATATCCTCATAGGCTTCCAAGTCGAGCTGGCCATCATCACTGACGGGCACGGCACGGATGCGGATGCGCTTGCGGTGGCCTATGAGTTGCCAGGGCACAATGTTGCTGTGATGCTCCATCACCGTGAGGATGATTTCGTCGCCGCTGTAGAGTTTCTCACCAAACGACGATGCCACCAGATTGATGCTCTCGGTGGTGCCTCGGGTGAAAATCACCTCGTCGGTGCTGCCGGCATTAATGAAGCGCCGCACCAGCTCGCGCGTGGCCTCCACATGGTCGGTGGCCTCTTGCGAGAGGGTGTGCACACCACGGTGCACGTTGGCCTTGTAGTGATAATACATCTGGTCGATGGCCTCCACCACGCAGCGCGGAGTCTGCGATGTGGCGGCATTGTCGAGATAGATGAGTGGCTTGCCGGCCACTTCACGGGTCAGGATAGGGTATTCGGCCCTTATTTCGTCGATATTCATCAGTAATTTCTTGTCTCTTATCCTCTCAAGCATTAAAGTCTTAGAACTTGATAAAACTTGAATCTATTATCTTTTCAGCATAAAGAATGAAGTCCACCCTACTTGCCACAGATGGCGCAGCCTGTGCAGGCCGCCAGCGTGCCGTCGAATCGCTTCTCCACCAGGTAGTGCAGGCGGTCGCGCAACACATCGAGGCGCACACCGTCGATCACGTCGCTCATAAACGCCTGCATGAGCAGTCGGCGAGCCGACTCCTGGCTCACTCCACGCGTGCGCATGTAGAACATGGCCTCCTCGTCGAGCTGGCCTATGGTGGTGCCATGCGAAGCCTTCACGTCGTCGGTATAAATCTCCAGCTGCGGCTTGGTATACATTCTGGCCGATGGTGAAGCACACAAGTTGCGGTTGCCTTGATAGGCCTCCACACGCGGACACCCCTCCTTGATGAGCACCTTGCCGGCAAAGGCGCCGATGGCCTCGTCGGCCAGCACATATTTAAACATCTGGTTACTGGTGCAGCGCGGCACATTGTGGCTCACAAACGAACGCGTGTCTACATGCTGGTGCCCGCTGGCGATGGTCATGCCCAGCAACTCGGTGCTGGCATGCTCGCCCACCACCTGCACATGAGAGTTGTTGCGAGTGATGCCGTTCATCAGGGTGATGCCATCCACGAGCACACTGCTGCCCTCGTGCTGCTCCACAAAGAGGCTCGACACGCGGCTCGTGTCGGTTCCCGACTCTTCCAGGTCGTAGAAATCCACTGTGGCGTTGCGTCCGGCCACCACTTCGATGACCTGCAAATTGAGCACCTGCGTGCCGCTGCCCTGCGTGTGGTCGCAAGCCAGCAGGCGCACGTGAGCGTTCTTGCCGGCCACCACCAGCAAGCGGCGCACCACCATGGTGGGATGGGCAGCCGAGAGGATGTTGAGCAACTGAATGGGTTTGGAGGCCGACACACCATCGGGCACATAGACCAGCAGGCCATCCTGAGCCAGCAGGGTGTTCAGAGCCACGGTGGGGTCGTCCAGGCGCGCCAAGCGGCCCAGATGGCCGGCCAGCACGTCGGGATGATTCGCCGTCGCCTCGGTCAGCGTTTCCACGACGACTCCGTCCAGGTTGCGGCGCGATGTGGCCGAGATGTGAGGCACATCGTTATAGGTGTGAAACAGACACGTGCTCAGGTTGGGCACGTCGCAGCGGAAACTCTCGGTCGGGTCAATGTCATAGTCTAGGCGGGTCACGTTCACGCCATAGTCGGGCGCGAAGATAGCCTCCATGTCTATTGCCTCGTAGTCTTCCTGCCCCTTGCGCGGCAAGCGAGCCGTGGCCAGCGCGTCGAGCGCAGCCGGGCGCAAGGCGTTTAGTGCGGCGGGGGCATTGCGCTCCACCACTTCGCGATACTCGCGATATAGTCCGATATATTGTTCTAACGCATTCATCGTCTAGTCGTTGTTCTGCTTGATCCAGTCGTAACCTTTCTCTTCGAGTTCAAGGGCGAGCTCGGGACCGGCACTCATCACGATGCGGCCTTTGTAGAGGATGTGCACAAAGTCGGGCTTGATATAGTCGAGCAGTCGCTGGTAGTGAGTGATGACGATGGTGGCATTGTCTTGACTCTTGAGACGGTTCACGCCGCTGGCCACGATGCGCAGGGCATCGATGTCGAGGCCGCTGTCGGTCTCGTCGAGGATGCTCAGGCGCGGCTCCAGCATAGCCATCTGGAAAATCTCGTTGCGCTTCTTCTCGCCGCCACTGAAGCCTTCGTTCACGGCACGCGAGGCGAGTTTGTTGTCGAGTTCGACCACGGCGCGTTTCTCGCGCATGAGTTTGAGGAACTCACTTGCCGACAGCTCTTTCAGTCCCAGGTATTTGCGCTTCTCGTTCACCGCCACTTTCATGAAGTTGACCATCGACACGCCGGGAATCTCCACGGGATACTGAAAACTGAGGAACAAGCCCTCGTGGGCGCGGTCTTCGGGCGACAGCGCCAGCAGGTCCTTGCCGTAGAACTGCACCGAGCCGCCGGTCACAGTATAGGCCGGATTGCCGGTGAGCACTGCACTCAGCGTGCTCTTGCCCGAGCCGTTGGGGCCCATGATGGCGTGCACTTCACCAGGGCGAACGGTGAGGTTCACCCCCTTCAATATCTCTTTGCCCTCTACCGAGGCGCATAAATCCTTAATCTCTAACATATATTTTGTAATTATGAATTCAGAATAATGAATAAACAACCCGTATCCCGCTCAGGAGCACCCACTATTAGCCCACCGAGCCCTCAAGCGAGACGGAAAGCAGGCGGCGCGCCTCGACGGCAAACTCCATGGGCAGCTTGGTCATCACCTCATCGGCATAGCCGTTGACAATGAGTGCTACAGCGTCCTCGGTCTTGATGCCGCGCTGGTTGCAGTAGAATATCTGGTCTTCATTGATCTTGCTGGTGGTGGCCTCGTGCTCCACAATCGACGAGTCGTTGCCCACTTCTATCACGGGGAAGGTGTGGGCACCACTGGTGTCGCTCAGCAGCAGGCTGTCGCACTGCGTGTAGTTGCGGCAACCGGTGGCCTGGGGGGCCACACGCACCAGTCCGCGGTAACTGTTCTGGCTATAGCCGGCACTGATGCCCTTGCTCACGATGGTGGAGCGCGTGTTCTTACCCAGGTGTATCATCTTGGTGCCCGTGTCGGCCTCCTGGCGGTTACGCGTGAGAGCCACACTGTAGAACTCGCCCACCGAGTAGTCGCCCTTGAGGATGCAACTGGGATATTTCCAAGTGATGGCACTACCCGTTTCTACCTGTGTCCACGAAATCTTGCTGTGGTCGCCACGGCACAGGCCGCGCTTGGTGACCAGGTTATAGATGCCACCCTTGCCGTCCTTGTCGCCTGGGTACCAGTTCTGCACGGTGCTGTACTTGACCTCGGCGCGGTCTTCCACGATGATTTCCACGATGGCGGCATGCAGCTGGTTCTCATCGCGCATGGGTGCCGTGCAGCCCTCCAGATAACTGACGTAGGCATCATCGTCGGCCACGATGAGCGTGCGCTCAAACTGGCCGGTCTGAGCCGCATTGATGCGGAAATAGGACGACAGCTCCATGGGGCAACGCACCCCTTTGGGAATATACACAAACGAGCCGTCGCTGAACACAGCCGAGTTGAGTGCGGCAAAAAAGTTGTCGGTGTAAGGCACCACCTTGCCCAGGTACTTGCGCACCAGGTCGGGGTAGTCGCGCACGGCCTCACTGATGGGGCAGAAAATCACGCCCAGTTCGGCCAGTCGCTCACTGTAGGTAGTGCGCACGCTCACGCTGTCCATGATGGCATCCACGGCCATGCCGCTCAGAGCCTTGCGTTCCTGCAGTGGAATACCCAGTTTGTCGAAGGTTTCCATCAGCTCGGGGTCGATCTCGCCCTCTTTCTTCTTGCGCGGCGCGGCATAGTAACTGATGTCCTGGTAGTCAATTTCGGGCAAATGCAGGTGTCCCCACGACGGCTGACGCAGCGTCTGCCAGTGGCGGAAGGCCTTCAGGCGGAACTCCAGCAACCATTCAGGCTCATTCTTCAAGGCCGAAATCTGACGCACCACGTCCTCGTTCAGTCCTTTGGGGATGACATTGGTGTCGATGTCGGTCACAAAACCGTATTTGTACTCTTCATCTACGGCATTGCGCAAGATGTCGTCTTGCTGCTTGGCCTTGTTGTTTGTTTTATCTTGTTGATTTTTCATACTCCGTTAGAAGGTTGTTGTGTCGTGATGTCAATAGAATCGCACGGCTGCGCCGCATCGCGATATAATTTAAGCGAGTCGCTGGGCATCACATCGGCACCCAGCACGCGCGGCATGAGATCGAGCGTGATTTCGTAGGGCTTGTTGTTGAGCATGTGGCGTGTGCCGAAGGTTTCGGCGTCGGGATTATAAGCATAGTACAAGTTGAGCACAATGCTCAGCGCAAACAGGTATTTGAACGCAAACAATGCCGCCCCGCCCACGCGGTCGAGGCATCCCAGGCGAGCCATCTTCACCACCTTGCGCGTCACATAGGCCTCCACCCGTAGCGTGAGTGTCACCACCAGGAACAACATGCTCAGGGCCACTGCTTTCACGGTGATACCCGCCAGCGGCCACTGTGCCGCTTCGGGGTTAATGGCCAGGAACAGCCGCGTGACCTCATCGCCCAGAAACAAGCACACCACGATGCCTATGACCCAGCTCACCAGCGAGGCCAACTGCTTGATCAGTCCCTTGCGCCAGCCCACCACCAGCGCGCCCAGCGCAATGAGCAAGATGAGTGCATCTACAAACGTCATTTCTCTTCTATATTCAATTGAAACTGCAAAATTACGAATAAGCGAGCGCAGAACAAAATGAAAAACGAAGTTTTGCATTTTTTATGCCGAGCGAGAGTAATTTCGGCCAAGCCAACATTACGAATAAGCGAGCGCAGAACAAAATTTTGAGCAGCGAATGCAAAGATAAAGACCATTTTTTCTTTGCTGAGCCGTGAAAAATTAAGACGAAGTCAAAATGAAAAACGAAGTTTTGCATTTTTTATGCCGAGCGAGAGTAATTTCGGCCAAGCCAACATTACTGCAAGTTGAGCGCAATGCAAAACCACGGTTCACTTGTTTTAATTCCGCATAAACAATATTTGGCACTTTGCTCGCTTATTCGTATTTTCGCAGTCTAAGGTACAACAGCAAATATTCAAATTAAAGACAACCAAAACAACCTAAAACAACATTATAAAAAGTTGTCCTGCGTTGTTTAAGTTGTCTTCATATAAAGGTGTATTAAACTTATTTGTAATTTTGCAGTATGAATTACCGCATTACAGCACCCCAGGCTATCAATGCCACCATCGCGGTGCCGGCGTCGAAGAGCATCTCGGCTCGCGCACTGGTGATTAACGCGCTCAGCTCGCAGCCCGCCACGCTGCATGGTGTGGCCGTGTGCGACGACACACACGCACTGATACAAGGCCTTGACGCCAACCACGGCACCATCGACGTGGGGGCGGCAGGCACTGCCATGCGTTTTCTCACCGCGTTTCATGCCGCCCAACCTGGTCACGATGTAGTCCTCGACGGTTGCGACAGGATGCGCCAGCGACCCATGCAGCCATTGCTGGAAGCCTTGCGCGCACTGGGAGCGCACATAGCGTGCACGGCCAATGACGGTCACGCCCCGTTGCACATCGTGGGCTCACAACTGCAGGGCGGCCAGCACATCGCCTTGCGTGGCGACGTGAGTTCACAATTCACCTCGGCTTTGATGATGATTGCGCCATTGATGGGTGGACTGGAAATAGAACTCACGGGCGAAATCGTGTCGGCTCCCTACATCGACATGACACTGGCCATGATGCGCCACTGGGGCGTGAATGGCCACTGGCACGGCAACACGATTTCGGTGCCCGCCGGCACATACGATGCCACCGACCTGAGCATCGAGGCCGACTGGAGTGCCGCCAGCTACTGGATGGCATTGCAAGCCTTGCTGCCCGACTCGCACATCAGCCTCACGGGATTGCAGCCCGACAGCTGGCAGGGCGACAGTCGCATGCTCACCTTCATGCAACAACTGGGCATGCGAGCGCTGTGGAATGGCGACGGAACACTCACACTCGACATGAGCCGCACGGCCTGTTGCTGCTGCTCCACATTTGCCGACCTGAACGGCACGCCCGACCTGGCTCCCACACTCATCGCGATGCTGTGCTTGCTGGGCCGTCCGTTCCGTCTGACGGGATTGCGCACACTGCACCACAAAGAGAGCGACCGGCTGGAAGTGCTGCGCAGCGAGCTGGCCAAGCTGGGCTACCTGATTCAGATTGAAGGGCAAGATGCTGTCACCTGGCACTTCCAGACGTGCGAGCAACAGTCTTCACCCCGCATCGACTCTCACGGCGACCACCGCATCGCCATGGCCATGGCTCTGGCCGCCACACGCCACCCGGGCATTGTCATCACGCAGGCCCAGGCGGTGGAGAAAAGTTATCCGCAATTTTGGAAACACCTGCAGCTGGCAGGATTTACTATTACACAAGAATCATGAAACCCGCATTGATACTGATAGCACTCATGGCTGCAGTGGGGCTCGTGCTCTACCTGCTGGATCGCCGCCACAGCACAAATCATGAGGATGCCACCGCAACAGATACCGATACCACCACCGAACCAGCCACCGGTTGCACCGATGCCAGTTGCGTGCTCCACACTTCCTGCCCCAGCGAGCAACTGCTGCGAGGTGCCTGCGAGGAGAAAATTGTCTATTTTAATGATGAGGAACTCGATGCCTTAAAGGGTCGCGACCCCGACAGCTACACCGACGATGAACTGGAGCAACTGCGCGACGTGCTCTACACCTTGCGCCACGAAGAAATCATGCCCTGGTTCCAGAGCATCTCGCGCCGTGGCATCGCCCTGCCCGCCGACTTCTATCGCGAACTTCTGGAGCTGGCCAGCTAATAATTGCGCCAAACAACCAAACAAATTTGCGCCAAACAACCAAACAGAAACCATAACACACTAACATTCAATCTATTCCCAAAATTACAGTTTACTATAATTTTTGCTCAAAATTTTGTGGTCATCATGATGATTCGTTGTTATATGTTTCGTAAAAATTTGGCAGTGTGGCCGAAAGGCGGTAACTTCGCACGATTTTAAGTCACTGGCTATGCAATAAAACGCGCCACGCTGCGTTAATTGTTATACGGGTCGCTCGCAGCACCCGACTGATAATGAAAAAACTATTTCGCCACATACCCTTGTTGATGCTGGTGTTCACGCTGGTGTTGCAGGCTTGCAGCACCAAGAAGAACACGGCTGGTTCGCGTTTTTGGCAAGCCCTGAACACGCGCTATAACGTGTATTACCACGGCAAGACGCACTACGACGAGCAAATTAAGGAACTGGAAAACGAATACGAGGACGACTACTCGCAGCACGTCTTCATCCATCCCGCCGAGGCACGCAGCAATCCCAAGTCGCCGCAGCCCAAGGGCAGTTTCGACCGCACCATCGAGAAGATGCAGAAAGCCATCGCCCTGCACTCAATCAAGAAAAAACCGGCCAAAAAGGCCGGCAAGCAGAGCGACCCCAAGTATCGCGAATGGATGTCGCGCGACGAATATAACCCGTTCATCCACAACGCATGGTACTTGCTGGCCAAGTCGGAATATATGAAAGGCGACTTCCTCGAGGCTTCGGCCACGTTCCGCTACATCTATCGCCACTTCACCTGGAAAAACACACTGGCCCAGGAGGCACAGGTGTGGGAAGCGCTGTGTTACACCGCCATGGGGTGGAACTCGGAGGCCGACAATGTGCTGGCACACGTCCACATCGACGAGATTGAAGACAGCCGCGTGCGCAGCTTGGCCAACCTGGCCTTTGCCGACTACTTCATCAAGGAAAAACGCAACGAGCAGGCCATCCCCTATCTGGTAGAAGCAGTGAAGAAAGCTAGCGGAGCACAGAAAGTGCGCCTCAATTTCTTGCTGGGACAACTCTATGAGGAAACCGGCAATCCCGAGATGGCCTATCAATCCTATAAGCGCGCCGGCAGCAGCAACAGCTCGTCATATCGCACCAAGTTCAACGCCCGCATCAAGCAGAGCGCCGTGTTCCAGGGCTATGACATCGGCAAGGAAGTGCGTGCCCTCAAGCGCATGACTCGTTACGACCGCAACAAGGAGTATTTAGACCAAATCTACTATGCCATAGGCAACCTGTACCTCACCCGCGAAGACACCGTCAATGCCATCGAAAACTACAAACTGGCGGCCGAGAAGAGCACGCGCAACGGCATCGACAAGGCCATCAGCCAGATTACGCTGGGCGGAGTCTATTTCGCACAGCACAAATATGACCTGGCCCAGCCCTGCTATGCCGAGGCCATTCCGCAACTCAACGAGGACTATCCTAACTACAAAATGCTCAAGCACCGCAGCGACGTGCTCGACGAGCTGGCCGTCTATGCACAGAACGTCACCCTGCAAGACTCGCTGCTGCGACTGTCCAAGATGAGCGAGGACGAAGTGAAGGCCGTGATCAAGAAAATCATCGACGAGCTCAAGAAAAAGGAAAAAGAAGAGAAAGAGGCCGCCGCCCTCGAGGAATACCTGGCCAAACAGGATGCCAAAGGCAACCAGCTGGGACGCGACAACAAAAACGCCCCGCAAACCTACCAAATGAACGACGACAAGTCGTGGTACTTCTATAACACGGCCACCAAGAATGCCGGTAAGACTGCCTTCCAGCAGGCTTGGGGTAACCGCAAGCTGGAGGACAACTGGCGCCGCCGCAACAAAAACACGTTCTCGTTCGACGACGAAACCACCGCGCCCGACGATTCTACCAGCCTGGCATTGGGCGACAGCCTGGCCGGCGACACCACCGCCGTCGACAAAGAGGCCCTCAAGCGAGCCGAAGACCCGCACTATGAGGAATATTACCTCAAGCAGATTCCGCGCACCGAAGAGCAAATCCAAGCCGCACACGACATCATCCAGGAGGGTCTCTACAACATGGGAGTCATTCTCAAGGACAAACTGGAAGACTTCGACGCGTCGGCCTCGCAGTTCAACGAATTGCTCACCCGTTATCCCGACAACATCTACCGCCTGGACACCTACTATAATATGTACCTCATGTTCATGCGTAGCGGACAAACCAGCCGGGCCAACACCTATCGCGACCTCATCACCAGCGAGTTTGCCGACTCCAAGTATGGCCAGGCCCTGCAGGATCCCAACTACTTCGACAACTTGAAGAACATGATGCGCGACCAGGAAAACATGTATGAGGCGGCCTACGCCAACTATCTGGCCGATAACAATGAGGCCGTGCATGAGGCTTATGCCGAGATGATGCGCAAGTATCCGCTGTCGAAAATCATGCCTAAGTTCATGTTTATCGACGCGCTCAGCTACGTCACCCAGCGCCAATACGACAAGTTCAAAGAAGTGCTCAAGGAGATGCTGCAGCGTTATCCCGAGACCGATATCACCCCCACCGCTTCGTCTATCGTTAAGCAAATCAACGCAGGGCGCAAGCTCAACGGCGGCGGCAGCAATGCCCGCGGTATGCTTTGGTCTACCCGCTTGAGCAACGACACCACGCCCGAGGCACTGGAAAAGAAATTCACCCCCTTTGCCGAGGACAACGACAAGCCGCAGGTGTTCATCCTGCTTTACCCCACCGACTCGGTGAGCACCAATATGCTGCTCTATGAGGTGGCACGCCACAATTTCACCGCCTTCAAGGTCAAAGACTACGACCTGGAGCAGATGACCTTCGGCCGCCTGGGATTGCTCGTGGTGAAAGGTTTTGAAAACTTCGACGAGGTGAAGCATTACCGCACCCTCTTCGAGCAGGACGGCGACATGGCCATTCCGCCGCAAGTGCACCTGGTGCTCATCAGCGAGAGCAACTTCCAGCTGTTGCTCAACGAGGGACGCTCGTTTGAAGACTACTTCGACTATTTGGAGGGTAAGAATGTGGAGAAAGTGGAAGGCACCGATGTGTCTGACCAAACCGGCGCAGACACCAAGCCGACCACCGACAAGTCACCCAAAAAGGAAATCGGCAAAAAGGATAAGCCCAAGAAGCAAGAAAAAGCCGACGACAATGCCGGCCAGGCAAAAAAACAAGATAAGGCAGAAAAAACCGACAAACCCGAAAAGACCGATTCTGTCAAGGCTGCACCCACTGTGACTCCAACCGACTCAGCCGCGGTATCACCCACTGTGGCTCCGGCCGACTCTGCCGCTGTAGCACCCGCTGTGGCTCCGGCCGACTCAGTCGCTGTAGCACCCGCTGTGGCCCCGGCCGATACTGTAGCCTCCAAACCCGCTCAACCGACAGAAAAGCCAAAGCCCAACTTAGAACAGGAGCAGAAACCAGCCAAGAGCGTCAAGCCCTCAAAACCCAACAAGGAAGACCACCTGGGTAACGTGAGTGAGAAACAGCGCGACCGCTACGAGGCCAAGGAGCGCGAACGTGCTGCCAAGCAGCGCGAGAAAGAGCGCAAGGAAAAAGAGAAAGCCGAGAAGAAATTGCGTGAACAGCAAGAGCAGATGCGCCAAGACTCCATACGCCAAGCCGAAAAAGACCGCGAGCGCGCCCTCAAGGAAGCCGACAAGGCTCGCGAGAACCGTTATAAGCACCGTGCCGACTCGGTCAAGAACGAGTTCAAGTCGCGTGAACAGGCCATCAAGGACAAGCAGAAAGAGCAAGAAGAGGCGCGCAAGCTCAAAGAGAAGGAACGCAAAGAAGCCGCTAAGCTCAAGAAAGAGCAGCGCAAGCAGCGCGAAAAAGAGCGCAAAGAGCGTCAGAAACAAAAGGAGAAAGAACGCAAAGAGAAGGCCAAGCTGAAAAAGCAGCAAGCTAAAGAGAAAGCCGAAGCTGCCAAGCAGCGCCAAAAAGAGCGTGAGGCCGAACGCAAAGCCAAGGCCGAAGAGCGCAAGCAGGCGCAGCGCGAACGCCAGCAAGCCGCCAAAGACCGCAACAAGGCCGGCAACGATAAAGATTCCGGCCGCTCGTCTGGCACCAACACTGGCCGCGGCAGCAACAAGCCTTCCACCCCCGACGCAGGGAAGTCGGCAACAGCAACCGATACCAATAACGGAAATGCCGACGGAGCCGACATCAATGACAACAATAATTCCACCAGCGGCTCGACTGGAACATCCGGCGCCAACAACTCAACAGGTCGCTCTGTCAGGAACAACCGCAAGAGATAAAACACCACACCCTGCAGAATCCCCAATCGATGTGATTTTGCAGGGTCTTTTCTTTCATTTCCTGACTTCGGCACTTTTTTCCGCCATCAGATAGCATCTATTGAATATCAGCAAGTTAGCAAAATAAATGGGTGACGCAGGGTGACGCAAGCAATAAAAATGCTTACCTTTGCACTATGTTTGTCAGGAAAAAACGCAACAGGTCTGGCTCAACGAGTGTTGTTGTTGTCAATAAGAGAGGTGGAAAGTTTGTCGAGATAAAGAATTTCGGCACTGTGAGGTGTGAATCAGAAGCCGACACCCTTGTCATTCAGGCC
>JAGAYZ010000056.1 GCA_017940245.1 Muribaculaceae bacterium
AAGGTGGATGTGGCCGACGTGAACGCCATTATCAACATCATACTCAAAGTGAGCTAAATTAATAATGAATAATGAATAATTAATAATGATGAATTCAGAATGATGAATTATGAATTTTGAATTGGACTGCGCAAACTCGCCTGGCCGAATCTGCGACCGACAGAGCTGCAATTATTAATTATTAATTATTCATTATTAATTTTGAATTGGGCTGCGCAAACGGGCCTTGCCGAATCTGCAACCGACAGAGCTGCAATTATTCATTATTAATTATTCATTATTAATTATTCATTATTAATTTTGAATTGCGCTGCGCGAACGGGCCTTGCCGAATTTGCAACCGAAGCAAAGCCCAGATGGGCCTTGAAAAGGCCGGGCGGGTCGAAGACCCGACTTTGTGCGAAAGACCATGCAACCCCGAAGGGCTCGGGGAGATGATGAAGCGAGTGTTGCACGAAGTGCAGCTCGCGGTGCCCATGGGCATCATCACTCGACCCAACATTGCAAGTCGTAGACGCGCGCAGCTTGGTCAAAAACAGCCACTTTGCTGGTGCCTCGAAGAGGAACTTCGACCGACAAAGCAGCAATTATTCATTATTCATTATTAATTATTCATTATTAATTATAAAAACAGAGTTTTTCAACCCAATTATTAACTTTATAAATTAATTGTTACATGAAAAAATCATTTTTGACTTTTGCTGTGGCTTTAGCAGCAATGGCAACCATGAGTTGCAGTAACAACAGTGCCGAGGGCAATGCCGAAGGCACCGACAGCACTGCCACCGAACAGACTGCCGAAGGCGAAGGCGAAACCGCCGCCACCAACCCCTTCCCCTGGGACTTCCCCCAGGACGTGAAACTTGATGCCGAGCCCGGTCAGATGGCCCTGGCTCCCTACACGTTCTACCCTGGTGCCGTCAAGGACGGTAAGGACCTGACCACGGCTACCCTCATCTTCTACAACTCGAAGTTGCAAGAAGTGGGCGACAAGACCTCAAAGATGGGTGGCGACCAAATTCCCAATGCCCTTATCATCCCACTTGACAAGGATGCTAAGGCCAAGAAGGGCGACATCCTGCTCACCTGGTGGCAGAGTGGTAGCGGTCTGGAGCGTGCCATCGTGAAAGATGCCAGCAATCCCGCTGAGCCCATCGTGGATTATCTGGACCTGGACTACAGCGACGACCCCGCAAAGCCCGGCATGGCACAGAAACATGGTGACAAGCAGCTCAAGCCCGGCAGCTTCAACGTGCTCACCGACGGCCAATGGCAGCCTGGAGCTCAGATTGCCTGCAAGAAGGACAACCACTGGCTAGTTGCAACACTCATCCGCGTTGAAGGCGACAAGGTGCTGGCCTACTGCACAGGTGCAAGAGTTGAGGCTTTCAACAAGGCCGATGTGAAACTTGTTCCCTTCAAAGAGAACATCAAGGCTGGAGACATGGTTTGGGGAAAATTTGCCGCAACCTATCAACCCGACTACAAAGTCACCAAGGTGGACAACGAACTGGGTCGCGTGTGGGTTGAACACAACGACCGCACCGAGGTAAAGAGCATCTGCGAGGTAACTAAGGTGCTTGAATAAACTCTATGGTAACGACAGAGGGTGAGCCGCAGCTCACCCTCTTTATTTTTTAAAGGCACGGCAAATGGCCGCGTTTTCATTCTTTAATCGTCTCTTATTTATCGCCGTAGTGGCCGTAAGCCGCAAGCACTAAGACTAGCACCTCATCATTGACGACTCGATACACCAATCTATGTTTTTTAGTGATTTGGCGTGACCATCTGCCTTCGGGCTTTCCTTTCAAAGGCTCAGGATGACCGGTCCCCATTAAGGGGTGTTCGTACAGTTCAGCAATTAGCCGCAACGCTTTCTTATAGGCCGAAGGTTCATCCCGCTGCAACATTTTTAAATGGCTCTGTGCAATGTCGGTAAAGACTACTTGATAAGTCATAATGATCGAATATAACTGTCTAAATCATTTACACTAGAGAAACTTTTGTATTTGCCATTGCGGAATTCCTCCTCCGACTTATCTAATAAGGCCATATATTCCTCCTCGCTCATCAAGGTGGGGTCGGGTTTGGAAGCCGTGATGCGCTTTAGGGCTTTCAAGGCTCGCTTGAGCTTGCCCTCATCCTCTACGATGAGACTCATCTGGCGAAACAGTTCTGCGGTAAGTTGTGCTGTCGACATGATTATTATAGTGTTTTTATCGTTTCTGGCTACAAAGATAGTATAAACCGAGTGAAATACAAAATGAAAAACATAGTTTTTCATTCTTATTTCCCGGCTCTGGCTCTGGCCACCTTAGCCGAAGGCTGCATAGTTACTACCGCTCGGAAAATTGCAAATAAGTTTGCATAATATTGGTGGCGGTTCAGTAAAAAATCAAACAGGTTTAATTTTTGCATTCACCTTGCTCAATATTTGCATTTTCGCTCGCTTATTCGTAACTTTGCACCACAACTCAATTCAACGATAATTATGAAACTATTTAGCACCATCTTGACTATGGCCGTGCTGATGGGATGCTGCGGTTGCGCCAATGCCGGCACAGCCTCCAGTAGTACGGCATCAACCGCCGACACTCCTGCCGTGTCGCAAGCAACCGGCACTTTTGCAAAATCGACCATCGCCCTACCCGACTTCATGCTTCCCGGCCCTATCGACCCCGTGTGGGGACCCGATGAAGTGATGCTGGTGGCTATCGCTCATCTGGGCAATTACTCCAGCATCAAGCAACTCAAGCAGAGCCCGTTCTACCCCATAATGCTGTCGTGCTATCCCGACCTGGACCAGGTAAAAGACATCATCGACACGGGTAGCGGCGACTTGTGGTACGTGCGTCCGCTGGGCGACAACTACTCGCTGGCCATCAACGAGTATAACCTGGACATGTTTAACGGCACGCAGCCCGAAGGCAGCGGCAAAGTGTATTACCGCACCGAAGAAGCACGCCCACTGCTGCTGCGCATGAGTGCCTACGACCCGGGCTCGGTGCAAATCAACATTGTTGACAACGAGGGGCACTCCATCAGCTGGACTCCGGCCATGACTCCGGCCGACAACGTTCTGCGCGATGCCATGGGCGTGACCGATATCACCTACCACCCCATCGACTGGCTCGTAGATTTCGGAGCCGACTATGTGTGTGACCTCGGCAACAAAAAAGCCTCACTGCGCTTTTACGGCGATGGACAGGTGAGCATCAACGGCCGGCTGGGACGCTACACATCGTTCCACCTCAAGAATAATACCGATGGCGTGGGGCTCTACTACATCGACAGCGAAGGTCGTGAGGGCACTGCCATCGTCACCCGGTTTGAACAGAGCGACGAAGCCTTCAACTGGCAGCACCTCAAGGGCTACGCATTAGGAATCGAGTCTTTTGCTACGTTTTTAAAACAATAAATTATAACATTTTAATTACACATTGGCTATGAACACTCGCATTTTGGCACTTGCCATGAGTTGCGCCATCGCCCTGGGCATGGCTGCACAGTACAATCCCTTTCCCTGGGATTTCCCACAAAACGTGAAAATTGAAGCAGAACCCGGACAATGGGTGCTGAGTTGCTACACGTTCTACCCCAGCGCTGTGAGCGAACAAAAGGATCTCACCGACGAGGTCTTGATATTCTACAGCACCAAGATGGAACAGGTGGGCGAAACCTCGTCCATTCTCAGTGGAAGGGAAATTCCCAACGCACTGATCATTCCACTCGATCCACAAGCCAAGGCTAAGAAAGGCGACATCGTGCTCACCTGGTGGCAAGAAGGCAGCGGACTGGAGCGCGCCATCGTCACCGACGCCAGCAATCCGGCTCAACCCAAGGTCGATTACCTGGACATGGACTACGGCACCAAAGAAAGACCCGGATTTGCTCAACGCGAAGCCGACCAGCAACTCAAGCCGGGCAGTTTCATCGTGCTCAGGGATGGTGAATGGCAACCGGGTGCCCAGATTGCGGCCTTCAATGGTAGTGAATGGGAAAGCGGTACGCTCATTCGCGAGCAGGACGGAAAAGTGCTGGTGCTGGGCTGGGCCAGCCACATCAAGGCCTACAAAAAAGAGAACTGCCGACTCATCCCCTTCAAGGAGAAACTGAAAAAAGGTGATGCCGTTTATGCCACCTTTGTCGATACCTACCGCGATGGTTACACCGTCAAGAAAGTTGACGAGAAAATAGGCCGCGTGTGGCTCGACCGCAATGGCAGCGAGGAGGTTAAAAGCATTGCCGAAGTTACCAAAGTACTGAAATAAGGCGATATAGACATGAGCGTAAGGATTGAAGAAGGCTGGAAACAGGCACTGAGTGCCGAATGGGAATCGCCCTATTTCGCACAGCTCTCACAATTTGTGCATGCTGAGTACCGCACGCGCCAAGTGTTTCCGCCCGGCCGACAAATTTTTGCAGCTTTCGATGCCACGCCGTTCGATCAGGTAAAAGTCGTCATCCTGGGGCAAGACCCCTATCACGGCGACGGGCAGGCCAACGGGTTGTGCTTCAGTGTGAACGACGGTGTGCCGTTTCCGCCCTCACTGCTGAATATCTTTAAGGAAGTGCACGACGACACCGGCGCGCCCATTCCGGCCAGTGGCGACCTGTCGCGCTGGGCACAACAAGGCGTGCTGCTGCTCAACGCCACGCTCACCGTGGCTGCGCATCAGCCTGGCTCTCATCAAGGACACGGCTGGGAACAGTTCACCGATGCAGCCATCCGAGCGCTAGCCGAGCGACGCGAGCACCTGGTGTTCATCTTGTGGGGGAGTTATGCCATCAAGAAAGGAGCTTTCATCGACAAGGCGCGGCATCTGGTGCTCACCTCGCCCCACCCCTCGCCGCTGTCGGCCCACCGCGGCTTCTTCGGCAACCACCACTTCTCGCTGGCCAACGACTACCTCCAGCGTCACGGCCAGACGCCCATCCAGTGGTGAGAGATAATCCTCCACGCACCGAATGTCACCATCCAAGTCTCCGGATGATTAATTACTCATTAAATAAGGGTAAATGATGTCCCACAAGAAAAGGGCATGACCGGGCATGGATGTGCCGGCCGAGCAGCGGTCTTTTTTCTCAATGATTTCACAGAACTGCTCCACCGTGATTTTGTGAGTACCCACGTCGACCAGTGTGCCCACAATGGCTCGCACCATATTGCGCAAAAAGCGATCGGCCGTGATGGTGAACACCCACTGCTCGCCTTCACGCTCCCAGCGTGCATGCGTCACACGGCAGTTGTTGGTCTTGACATCGGTGTGCAACTTGCTGAAGCTGGTGAAATCGGTATAATCCAGCAAATGCGCCGCCGCCTCGTTCATCAAGTCGAAATCCAGCCCGGGGCGGCACCGCCAGCTGAGCGGATACAGAAATGGCGACTTGCGTTCGTGCACAAAATACTTGTAGGTGCGGCTGGTGGCGTCAAATCGGGCGTGAGCCGTGTCGTGGACCGGAATAATGTCATGGATTGCGATGTCGCGAGGCAGGATGCCGTTCAGGCTGCGAATGAATAGCGGCACATCGGCCAGTGGCTGCGACACGTCGAAGTGTGCCACCATCAGGCGGGCATTCACTCCGGTATCGGTGCGTCCGGCTCCGGTCACTCCCACCTGCTCACGCAGCAGCGTAGCCATCGCCTGCTCTATAGATTCCTGCACACTGGGGTCGTGCGGCTGAATCTGCCAACCACAGAACGTCGCTCCCCGGTAACTCAACCGCATGAAATATCTCATGGATCAGTCTTTCTCTAGATAAGTATAGCCGTAAAGGCCACTGCGATAGTTGCGCACAAACTCGTTGCCCTCTTCGCTGGTGATTTTTCCGGCGCGGACGCTGTCGCTCACCCACGTTTCCACGTTACGCACCAGTTGTTTGGGCGAGAACTGAACGTAGTCGAGCACCTCGGCCACACTCTCACCGTCGATTACCTGATCTATCTCGTAATGGTCTTTATACACATCGATGTGCACCGCATTGGTGTCGCCGAACAGGTTGTGCATATCGCCCAAAATCTCCTGGTAGGCCCCCACAAGGAACACGCCCAGGTAATAGGGTTCGCCGGGTTTGAGCCGATGTACCGGCAGCGAGTGGGTAATGCCCTGCGGCGAAATGAAATTGGCTATCTTGCCATCGCTGTCGCAGGTGATGTCTTGCACAGTGGCATAGCGGTCGGGCTGCTCGTTAAGCCGCTGCAGGGGCACCACAGGGAACACCTGGTCGATGGCCCACGAGTCGGGCAGCGACTGGAAAAGCGAGAAGTTGCAGAAGTATTTCTCGGGAAGCATCTTCGACACTGCGCGCAGTTCCTCAGGGGCGTGCTTGATGTTCTCGGCAATGGCGTTCACGTCGCGAGCCACACTCCAGAACAGTTTTTCCACCATGGCACGCGTGCGCAGGTCTATCAGCCCCAGGCTGAAACGATCAAGCGCCTCATCGCGAATCTGCAACGCATCGTGCCAGTCTTCGAGCAAACGCGCCTTGTTGATTTTGTCCCAAATTTCGTAGAGGTCGCGCACCAGTTCATCGTCTTGATCGGTGACCACATCCACGTCCTCGTTCCACTGCGGCAAGCCGGCTGTTTCCAGCACGTTCATCACCAGCACACTGTGGTGGGCTGTGAGCGACCGTCCGCTCTCGTTGATGATATTGGGATGGGGTATTCCATGCTTGTTGCTGGCATCCACAAAGGTATAGACCGCATCGTTGACATACTCCTGGATGCTGTAGTTCATCGAGTAACCACTGGCACTGTTGCGCGTGCCATCGTAGTCCACACCCAAACCGCCGCCGATGTCCACAAACTCGGGTTGGAAACCCATCTTGCACAGCTGCACATAGAATTGTGAAGCCTCGCGCAACGCGTTCTTGATGCGGCGTATCTTGGTCACCTGGCTGCCAATGTGATAGTGCGTGAGCTTGAGGCAATCGACCATGCCATGTTCCTTGAGGAAATCAAGAGCCGAGAAAAGTTCGCTCGTGTTCAACCCGAACTTGCTGCGGTCGCCGCCGCTCTCTTCCCACTTGCCGCTGCCGCTGCTCGAGAGCTTGATGCGCACCCCGATGTTGGGACGGATGCCCATGCGCTGGGCCACGTCGCTGATGAGCTTCAACTCGTTGAGTTTTTCCACCACCAGGAAGATGCGGCGCCCCATCTTTTGTGCCAGCAGTGCCAGCTCGATGTAGCCCTCGTCCTTGTAGCCGTTGCAGATGATGATGGAATTGGTGCTCACCTCGGGCACATTGATGGCCAGCACGGCGTGCAGCTCGGGCTTGGAACCGGCCTCCAAGCCGATGTTGAACTTCTTGCCGTGGCTCACGATCTCTTCCACCACCTGACGCATCTGGTTCACCTTGATGGGATAAATCACAAAGTTCTGGCCAGTGTACTCATATTCTTTGGCGGCTTTCTTGAAACAACTGGAAATCTTCTCGATGCGATTATCCAGAATGTCGGGAAAACGCAGCAGCGTGGGCGCGGTGATGTTGCGCGAGCGCAACTCCTCCATCACCTCCACCAAATCCACCGACACACAACTCTGCTTGGGAGTCACCGTCATGTGTCCCTGATCGTTAATGGAGAAATACTTCAGGCCCCAGCCCTTGATGTTGTACAGTTCGGCGCTGTCGTCGATGCGCCACTTGTTCATTCCAGTCACGGCAGTAATTTTTTTCAGTTCAACAAATTGACTGCAAAAATAATGATTTTTTTAATAGCTACAACCCACATCACCGATTTTTTATTCATAGTGCCGTCAAAAAGCCCCCCGATGCGGTCGAGGGGCTTTGGAAGAGGCAGAACTGCGTGCCTCACTCTCGCTCGTGTATCGAGCACTAAACCTTGAGGATAATGTTGATGATGGCGTTCACGTCCTCCACGTCCACGCGCCCGTCGCCCATCACGTCGGCAATGCCATCATAGTCAGTAACTGCCTTCTGTTTCAAGATGATGTTGATCACCGCGTTCACGTCCTCCACATCCACACGCCCGTCACCGTTCACGTCGCCGTTGCCTGCAGCGGGCTTTTCGGTGGCGAACTTCACTTCATCGCCATAATAGGTCTTTCCGCCCGAGACGGCATAGGAGCGGAAACAGTAGGTGGCACCAGCCGTCAGACCTTCTACAGTGGTGCGCATGCGTTGTCCACTCGACTTTACCTTTGTGACCGAGCCTATGGGAGCAGCGGCCGGAGCATTGTTGCCGCCCGTCGAGCGCCAGTATTCAAATCCCTGCTCGGTAATGTCGCTCGATCCCGGCAGTGCCACACCCTGCAGCGTGGCCTCGGTCTGCGTCACCTCAGGATTCTTATAAGAATACAAGATTGGCTCATATTCCACCCCGGCGTCGGCTGTGATAAACGCGATCCAGTCGCCATAGTACATCGTTCCATTAGCATCTTTCAGAAATGGGCGATACTTATAATAAACATTCTCGCTCATGTTTTTCAGCACGCCGGCCATCGTGCCATCGAATACCGGTGAGTAAACTTGGGCCGAAGGCAACTCTTCGGGGGCGTCATACCGTCGCCATTCAAAACCGCAACTGGTTTCTTCGTCGGCCAGGTTGGTGTTTGCGGCCAGCATGGGACTGGTGTTAGAAAGCATACGAGCGGCCTGAACCTCAAGAATCGGTTGGGGTGTAGTAATGGTTGTTGAGATTTCTTTATAAGTATTGATGCTGGTAATGCGGTACGTCACCGTGTGCGAAGAGCCTGGAATAAGCCCGGTAATGCTTCTGCCGTCCACCGGTGCGCCATCGAAGTATATTTCCAGTTTTTTTATAGATGCCGTCTCTTCGTCGTCAAATTGTGAAAGTGAGAAAACGGTGGGAGTAATGGTTTCAAAGTCCGTAACAGGTTTCGTCGGAAGATTAGAACCATCGCCAAAAAGGTCAATGCCATGAGTGGTAACGTAAGGAGTAATCCAGCAACCACCAGGCGTTAATCCGATTATTTTGTCTATCGTCACTGTCAATTGTCCATCTCCGTTGTCCGTGACATTTCCCCTAATCTTTGTGTTACCGATTCTGATGCCGCAATCGGTAATGGCGGGAGATTCAAAATAATTGCAAGTGAAACTGATGCCCGTGGCAGTGGTCATCGTTGTTGACTGGCAAGTTGGCTCGGAAATGCCATAAATGGGATAGATATAAAGCAACAGATATGGCGAGATGTTCTTGTAGTGACCATATAAATCGAAAGGAACAACGAACGGACAAGAACGTACAGGATATTGATCCAGTTTAGCATTGCACAGCATATATTTTAAGTTGGTGCAATTACCGAACGCCTCGCTACCAATCTCTGTTACAGAACTTGGAATGGTGATGTTCTCTAGGCCAGTGCAACCCCAAAATGCCTCCTCTCCAATGGATGTGACGGAGTTGGGGATAGATATATTCATCAGGCCTTTGCAAACCCTGAAGGCATCTTCTGAGATGCTAACTGTTCCGTCCTTGATAGCGATACTCGTTCCTTCGGGCATGGTGCCTTTGTATTGATATGCCACACGACCTGCATAGACCAGTCCATCTTGTTGATTATTGAACCATGGGGTACCATAAAATGCGCCTTGCCCAATGCGAGTGACAGAATTAGGAATGGTAATGCTACTTAGACTAGAACAACCAGAAAACGCATTGCCGCCAATGGATGTGACAGAATTAGGAATGGTGACACTCGACAGACTTTCGCAGCTGCCGAAAGCAAGGTAGCCAATCTCAGTGACGGTATTGGGGATGGTAATATTTGTCAGCCCTTTGCAGTAAGAGAAAGCATGATCTGAGATGCTAACAGTTCCATCCTTGATAGCGATACTCGTTCCTTCGGGCATGGTGCCTTTGTATTTATACGCCACACGGCCAGCATAGACTAGTCCGTCAGGTTGATTATTGAACCATGGGGTTCCATAGAATGCGTCTGACCCGATATGGGTGACAGAATTAGGAATAGTAATGATACTTAGGCTGGAACAGCCATAAAACGCACTGCCTCCTACTGTGGTAACGGAATTGGGGATGGTGATGCTATTTAAACTTGTACATTGATAAAACGCACTGCCTCCTATTGTGGTGACGGAATTGGGAATGGTGATATTTGTCAGTGCACTACACTTCCTGAAAGCGCCGCTGCCAATTTTACGGACAGAATTAGGAATAATCACATTTGACAGTTTTTTTTGACCTTGCATAAAATCTGATGGTATATACTGCACAGAATTACCGATTGTTAAAACTTTTATTGGGCAATTTAAGAATGGGTGGCCAGATTGATATCCGTAGAAATCGTTACAGTTAATGGCGTTCCACTCTATACTTGTCAGAGAATTGCAGCCACCAAACGCGCTTGTTCCAATGTCGGTTACAGACTCTGGAATGGTAATGCTGGTCAATTTTTTACAATTATAAAAAGCTTCACTTCCGATGATTTTTACCGAGTTGGGTATAGTTACACTTGTAAGATTTTCGCAGCCACAGAAAGTACCATAAAAAATGTCAGTAACTGAATTGGGTATAGTAATGCTCGTCAAGCTAGAACATCCCCAAAACGCATCACCACCAATGTAAGTTACAGATTTAGGAATTGTTACATTAGTAAGATTTTTGCTCCAAAAGAACGCCTCAACACCTATTTGGGTAACGGAGTAGGTTTTGCCGTTGTAGGTGACTCTCTCTGGAATAATTGCTTCGGTCAGACCGGAATAATTGGATTCAGACTCATATTTTGTACAGGTAACCCTGACTGAGGTATTATTGTTGATGGAATATGCGAGGCCATCGACCATGAAATCGTAGGCGGTGGCGGTGTGGGTTAGCAACGTCATGAAGGCTATTGTCATTAATAGCCTGAGGGGGTAGGAAAAGTGTTTCATCGTTACGCTTCGCTTTGTGGCCGGTGCGCTCTCCCCATCGCCGTGCCTGATTAATTAAGTAGTCGGGTTGAATGGATGTGAAAACGTGGAGAGTTGTTCTGATTTATTGTTCACGAGGCATCGCCAAACGCCCAAACGAAAATAAACAGTATCCCCCCACGCGATGCCTATATACTGTTCTCGCCTAACGGGGGGATGATGTATAGGCACACATGAGCGTTTTTGGTACTGCTTATCCTTTTCGTTTTGAAAATTTTGGCGAATTCCGTGAACAGGATAAAGCAAAAACGCTTTCAGTTTGTAATATGTCCCTTCCAGTGGCGCTAGCACCACTGGAATTGCTGCAAATTTATATAAAAATCCCGATATATAAGCCTAAAAAAGTAATTTTTCTTTAGAGGAAAACACTGTGTTTCGGATTGTCGAAAAGTGGCAGCCAATCCGGTGTATGGAAAATACACTGAACACCGAAAAAGTGAAGTTCCTCTGCGAGGCACCCCCAGCTATGCCGACGTGTGACCAAGCCGCACGCGTCTACGACTTGCAATGTTGGGTCGAGTGATGATGCCAATGGGCACCGCGAGCTGCACTTCGCGCAACACTCTCCTCATCATCTCCCCGAGCCCTTCGGGGTTGCTTGGTCTTTCTAACAAAGTCGGGTCTTCGACCCACCCGAGGCCCAATTCAAAATTAATAATTAATAATGAATAATTGCAGCTCCGGTCGCAGATTCGGCAAAGCCGGTTCGCGCAGCTCAATTCATAATTCATAATTCATCATTATGAATTCATCATTATGAATTATTCATTATTAATTAGTTTTGAGGATAATGTTGATGATGGAGTTCACGTCCTCCACGTCCACGCGACCGTCGCCCGTCACGTCGGCAATGCCATCATAGTCAGTAAGTGCCTTCTGTTTCAAGATGATGTTGATCACCGCGTTCACGTCCTCCACATCCACACGCCCGTCACCGTTCACGTCGGCCGTTGATGGCATCGCCACTTGATAGTGGCAGTAGAGTGGTCGCAGAGCAATGGAGCACTGACTGGCATCCAGTCCTTTCTCGGGCTCGAAGCGGATGCTGCGCAGCGTGAGCGGATAGGTGGAAACGGCATCAGCGCCGCCCATCTCGTCCATGTCGATGCAAATGCGATGCTCCGTACCGGCAGCAAAGGCACTATCGGGCGCAAAACTCTGGTTGTGTGTCTTGGTGAAGTTCATGTTGCGCACATCCACGCTCACACGCGTGATGGGCACATCGCTTGTGAATGAGAAAGCGACTGTGTCGGGCAGGCCGTAAAGGGTGAGTTGCTTGTCTAGCTCGATGTAGGCTGCTCGGCCCGACCCGTAGGTAAACGTGAGCGTTCCATCGGAGTTCAAAACGGCATTTTTGTGACCCGACGCTTTCACCGTCCAATCGGTCCACGGCTCATAGCGATAGGGCACGTCACTGATTTGTACCAGCACATCGGCCTCATCCACCAAGTCGCCTATGCGGCAGGTGAGATGGGCCTCTCCGTTTTTTATGCCGCGTAGCACGCCGCCGGTAATGGTGGCCACCTCGGGATGGTCGATGGTCCAGCTCAGCGCCCCGGGGTCGTAGCTATACTCTACCCCGTTGACCATGGCTGTCACTTCCACTGGATAGTCGCGGCGGTCGATGATAATGGTCGGTTTCACCTTGATGGCAGGTTGCGCAGCCAGCAGCGTAACCTGCAAAGTGGCCGTCATCTCGCCCAGGGTGGCCGTCAGTGTGCCCGTGGTGGCAGCGGCTCCAGCCATGAACGACTCGCCTTGCGTCTTGCCTAGCGTGGCGTCGCACGTGAGGGCGAATCCCCGCACATCCTTGCTCACCAGTTCACCACGTCGGTTATAGCCCAAGATTTTGGGTTGATAGGATGAGTAGACCGGCATCTTCACATTGTAGTCATCGAAGGCGATGGAAGCCACCTCGTTGTCCTCTTCGCCCACGGCTTCCAGCATCCAGCCGGTGGCCACCGGTCGCGGAGTACCCTCGGTCGTGGTGTTGATGATGGCACCGTCGACCAGCATCTCGGCCGAGCCTCCGGCATCGAAGTTAACCACGTCCCACACCTGTGGACACAGGCTCTGCAATATCTGGCACATTTGCGCTGTGGTACAGCCCGCCGACGTGCCATAGCGTGGGCTGGTAGATTTGTCAATGACTATCATGTAGAGCTTGTCGCCGGTGGCATTGGTGCCATAGGCCGTGCGAGAATATACCATGGTGTTGTAAGTCTCGTCATAGTTGCGGCCCGTGAGTTGGCCACCATGCATCACCGGTGCGTTGCCCTCCACCATGTTTTCAATGAGTGGATACTCGTGGTCGCGGTCGGCCTCATTAGTCATCCAGCTGGAATTTACTGTCACCACATCGCCCTCGGCCAGCGCGGCCATGGTCTCCTTGGTTTCCCCGGTGCAGGTGAGGCAGGCATCATAGTCGCCCAGCGTCAGACGGTCGGCTCCGTGCACGATTTTCTTCACCACCATGGCCATGTCTTTACCCACGCGCCAGCCTTCCCCCTCGGCAAAGTTCAGGTAATAGTTGTCGCTTTGGTTATCGCCTTTTTCATAAAACGACACCCAGTTATTTTCAAACTCGCGGGTGCGGCTATATGCAACATTCCACAATGCCATCTCACCGGCTACACAGCGGCGGTTCACGTTATAAAAATGCTGCGGGACACCTTCTTTCACCTTGGGCGAGGCCACCGTGCCATACCACCACCATCTACCGGCATACACCTTGCCATTGCGGTCTATGGCCACAGCTCCCGAGTGAGACGGGCCTCCATTCCACTGGTCACCACTGGTATTTGCGTTCACATAGGTGGTGTCGTTGCGCACCGCCGCGCCGTTGGGGGTACCCAGTGCATACACGTTCCACGGTTCGCCGCTGCCTCCCACTATCCAGAAGTTAGCGTTACAGGCAGCCACAGGCCGCTTGGTGGCTGTGCGGTTTCGCACCACAGCATTGGTGAGCAACTCGGTTTTGCCCACAGTGTTGTAGCCCAGCGTGGTCTCAACCCGATTATAGGGGTTGGTCAAATCGGTTTCCAGCACATACACATTGAGCGGGAAATCGGGCAAGCGCACGATGGTGTTCATGATACCGGGGCCCACCTGCCGGCGATGCACCGTGTCGGCCACATAACTCTTGCCATCAATCACTACATCGGCACCAGCCCATGCCGCGCAACATGTTATTATCCACAATAAAACAACTATTTTCTTCATCGCTCTCGAATTTTGGATTAACGACTTCAAAGTTACTAAATAATCGACGATTAACAATTAATTCCGAACGTTTTTTTCACCGTTAAGGAGACTATTGTAATTCCCTATATTAACGTGAGGTTTCCATCAAAACGTAGGGACGGTGCAGCACCATCCCTACATTTTCAGACCCAAAACGGATATTCTAGACGCTCTAGCCTGTCTAGAACCTCCCCCTCAGTTCTGGCGGATTGCAAATCCGCCAGAACTGAGGGGGGTGAGGCACAACGCATCGCGCTACATTATTCATTATTAATTATTCATTCTCTCGCAGCCTACAGCTTCAAGATGATATTGATGATGGCGTTCACGTCGCTCACATCCAGCTTGCCATCGCCCGTCACGTCGGCATAGCCAGGATAGTCGACGGCAGTCTTGTTCTTTAAGATGATGTTGATCACGGCGTTCACATCGCTCACATCCACCTTGCCGTCGCCCGTCACGTCGCCGGACTTCGTGTCAAGATCTACTCGATACTGATAGATGATCTGATCTTCGGGCAACTCGCTTGCAGCCACATGCAGATAGGCAGAACCTCCAGGTGTCCAAACAGGGTCGCCGGTAGCTCTCCAACTGGTAATGGGAACTTCAGTCTCATACATCGTTTCCCATGCCATGTTCACCCAGCCTTCTTCCATATCGATGTAGCCCATTTGCGGGGCTGGCAGCAGCAAGTTGGCGCTGTAGTCACCGGCAGCGGTAGCAGTTGCCTGGTTCAATAACCATATCTTTTCCTCGTAGTTGTTGCGCTGGGGTAGCTTAATCATGACACCGGTGTTGGCGGGTACTACCTTGCCGGGCATCTGCATGGTCAGTGCACGCTGGTCACCCTCGATATGATTCAGACCATTGACAATGTGTATAGTCGCCCCCTGGGGTAGCTCTACTGCCACATCGCACGAGAATGGTGTCACATCCTCGTTGGCCCACTCGTCCATCTTGATGAACGGGTGCAGCAGGTTTTTTACGTTAACGCTTGCTATCTCATAGGCGGCATGGAAGTAGTTGCGATTCAGCCTTATTACAGGTTTTACGCTATAGCCATTAGTGATGGGCATATGCAGTCCATCTTCATATCCAAAACCGCTATACACATCGTAATAATCGTCCAGCAATGTGATGCTGATATCGTTATTACCCATGTCAAAGGCATTAACTCCCACATAGGTTACCTGCTCGGGCAGAGTGACCTCGGTGAGTGCCGTCATTCCAAATGCATATCCCGCGATGTAAGTTACGCGGTCGAATGCGAACGAAGCAAGCGACGAGCAATTATAGAATGCCTGGTCTTGCACAATGAGCGACTGGGCGTCATATTCCACGTTTTGCAGGGCGCTACATCCATTGAAGGCAAGCTGTGGCACCGTGCTAATGCCGGCAGGGAGATGAATGCTCTTGAGGGTCGTGTTTCCGTCAAAGGTCGATTGTGCAAGCCCTGTGAGGCCGGTGAAGTACTGGAACTCGTCAAATTCCTCGAGGTTTGCACCTTGCAACTTCCTCTTCAACATGCCGGTGCTGGTCACTGCGGCGGCCTCGGCGTAGCTCAGCTCGCCGTCACCGTCGGTATCGAAGGCGGCAACGACGGCAGCCTTGGTCATCTCGCTTTCAAACACGATGTAGGGGTCACCCTCGTAGTCCACCCATTCATCATTTTCATTCGACTTGACAATCCATCCCTTGGCGGCAGCGGCGGTCACCTGCTCGCGCGTGAAGCGGTTGGTCTCGGCACCCATGGTGTCGTGGTTGTTCCACACACCGTAGATGCTGCCTGTGGCGGCTGGCAACGTGGGCAGGTTGGCAATCATTGCGTCCACGCCGTCGCCATTCAGCCGGTTGTGGTGGCAGTAGATTTCCGCGACGTGAGGGTTATGACTCAGGTCGATGGTGGTGAGCTGCGTGCCCACAGCGGTCAGCGTCTGCATTCTGGGGAAGAACTCGATGCCGGTCAGATCGGCGATGTCGCTGCCGGTTACCGAGACAGTGGTCAGGGCCATCTCGCTTGCTTGCAGCCAGCCGTCCTGGCTGGTGTCGCACGTGGTGCTGCCCACCCACTGGCGGAAGCCCGCGTCGGGGAAGTTAGCTTCGTTGATCTCTATCGCATATTCAGTGAAAGACGATCTGTCATCGATGTATGTCACTATCCAGTTTTTGGCCAGCGCGTCGCAGGCGTTGCGGGTGCTGAACACGTTGCCCTCGTTGTGCTCGGGGCGCTCGCTGTAGGGCTGCAGACTGCCATGTTGCCCGTTGTAGTTTGAGGGTGTCACCTGTGGCAGACTGGCTATGAGTGCGTCCATCGCTTCGGCACCAATCTGGTTGCCATGGAAAGTCAAGTAGCGCAGTTGCGTGTTGTGCGACAGGTCGAGGCCTGTCAGCCGGTTGAGCACACAATACAGCAAAATCAAATCGCCATTGTTTTGCACATTCAGCTCACTCAGTTGGTTGTTGTTGCAGTAGAGCGTAGTCAGTGCTGTGTTGTGGCTCACGTCCAGTGTAGTCAGGTTGCAGTCACTCAGGAAGAGTCGCTGCAACAGGGTGTTGTGACTCAGGTCGATGGTGGTCAGATTGTTGCCATCGGCTTCCAGCACGGTCAGGTGTGTGAAGTGCTCTATGCCCTTAAGCGTGGTGATGTCGCTCACACTCACACCGATCTCACTGACGCTGTTAGCCTCGCCCGGTTGCAGCTTGGCATCGCCGTTGACGTCGATGTTCTGCAGCACGTAGGCGCGGAAGTTGGCGTCGGGGAAGTTCACCTCGTTGATGTCGATGGCGGGCGCGGGCGTGGTGTAGCCGGCCTTGATGAGCAGCTGGATGATGACATAGTCCCACGCGTCGCACTTGCCATCGCCGTTCAGGTCCATCGTCGGGTCGTCGCACACCCAGTCGTTATAGACACCACTTCCTATCATAAAGTTGTATATCTTCCCTAAATCGCCATCGCCAACGTAGCCGTTGCCGTCCACATCACCCAGACCCGCATACTGCGTCACGTCCAGATTCATCGGGTTGGTGTTAATAAGATACCGGACCACAAAAATATAATCTGCCACATCTAAGAAATTACTCGCGTCCAAGTCAGCCCACTTAGTTTCAAAATAGTCGCTGTTCTGACCATAAATTTCACTCACCACGGCATTGGCGTCGTCGGGGTCGACCTTTCCGTCGCGGTTCACGTCGTAGGTGTATGCCTGGCCGCCGTCGGCGTAGGTCACCCGGATTTGATTGATATAGGTGGTGGTGCCGGTGTTGTCGGGCTTGGCTTGGATGATGATGGTCGATGCAGCTGCGTCCTGCCAGGTGACACTGCTGCTCGACGCACTCAGTGCGATAGGATTAGTGTTGTGCGGGTCGCTAATCCCGATTTTGTATCCATCGCCACTCCTTGTGAAAACCTCGACTTTGGTGATGCGTAAGCTGTTGGTTGTTGGCCTGATTTCGACACGCCCGTCTTCGGCGGCCCAGCCCGACACTGTGGCCGCATCCTCCGAGCCGAAGATGATGAGACTGTTGTCAATCAACGCGCCACAGCGATAGAACTTTACATAATGGTTGTCGAAATAATGCTGCTCGTAGTTCATCATGTACACTTGTGTACTGCTTTGGGGCAGGTTGTTAAACCCCATGGCCACCAACCCGGCACGGGAGGTGAAGTCGAGCGTCATGGTGCTGTAGGTTTGACACCAGCCATGTAGAGCAAGTGCAGCACACAAGATTAAAAGGTAATGTTTCAGTTTCATATCATTCTATTTTTATGGTTTATAATTCATTATTGGCTCGTTTGGCTGGATTTGCAATCCGGCCGCCGGGTAATCTGCTGATTTGCAATCCACAAGCCCGTGAGGGCTACCACTGCGCCGTGCCGCCGCGGGGATTTCAAATCCCCCCTTTAGGCTCTGGCGGATTGCAAATCCGCCAGAACTGAGGGGGGTGAGGCACGACGCATCGCGCCACATTATTCATTATTAATTATTCATTATAAATTAACTGTCTTGCCTACAGCTTCAAGATAATATTGATGATGGCGTTCACGTCGCTCACATCCACCTTGTCGTTGCCGTCCAGGTCGGCATTGCCGGGATAGTCGGCGACTGTCATGATCTTCAAGATGATGTTGACCACAGCGTTCACGTCGCTCACATCCACCTTGTTGTCGCCCGTCACGTCGCCACGCACACCGCCCTGGCCACTGCCGATTTCCACCCAGTCAACACCTACTTTCTCCAAGGGAATCCAGCCCTTGGCACGCGCGGCGGCTACCTGAGTGGCATCGATCTGGTTGTTCTCGGTCTTGCCATCGTAATTTGCGTTCAGCACGTAGAAGTGGCCCTCAGTGGGCGACTTGGTGCGCAGACTGCCAATCATCGCCGTCATATTGCTGCCGCTGATCTGATTGATGCTGATGTTCAGACTTGTCAGTGCGCTACAACCCTCCAGTGAGAGCTCAGCGAGCTGGTTGCCCCACGCATTAATCCAGCTCAAATTACTCAATCCTGCCACATTGAGCGAATTGATCCTATTGTCGTAGCAATGCAAATCAGTCAGTGCCGTGCAGCCCGACACATCGAGCGAGGTGAGTGCGTTGCTGCCGCAGTTGAGTTCCGTCAGCGTTGAGGGCAGCAAGGACAGTTCTGTGAGCTGGTTGCCTTGGCATCTCAGCGTGGTGAGTGCGCCACAGCCGCCGATAGATAAAGTTGTGAGCGCGTTGGCGTTGCAGCTCAATGTGGTCAGCTCGGCGTTATAATACAGATTTAGTGTTTTCAGGCTTGGCTTGCCGGTGATGTCCAGCGAGGTGAACTTGTTGCTGTAGGCATACACTTCCTGGATGCTGCTTGGCAATGTAGGCAGCGACGTGAGCTGATTATTACTACAACCGAGGGTCACCAATGCGCTGGGCAATGCGGGCAGCGAGGTGAGCTGATTGTTACTACAACCGAGGTAAACCAATGCACTTGGCAATGTGGGCAGCGAGCTGAGCCGGTTGTAGTTGCAGTTGAGTTCAGTCAGGCTGCTGGGCAGGGCTGGCAACAACGTGAGTTGATTGCTCACGCAATTCAGATTAGTTAACCCGCCTGGTAATGTAGGTAAGGAAGTTAATTGGTTTGCCTGGCAGTTGAGCCGGGCAAGCGAGCCGGGCAGTGTACCGAGCGAGGTGAGCTGGTTGCCGAGGCAGTTCAATTCGATCAAGCTAGTGCAGCCCGATATGTCTAACGTTGTAAGGGCATCGTAATAACAGTAGAGCTCAGTGAGTGCAGTATTATTTTTCACATTGAGCACTTTCAATTTCGATTTGTTAAATATATTTACGCTTGACAGCTTATTGTTATAAGCATACACTTCCTCGATGCCGTTGGGCATTGTGGGCAGCGAGGTGAGCTGATTGCCGGAACACTTGAGAAACTTCAACGTGCTGGGCAGCGCTGGCAGCGAGGTGAGATTGTTGTTAGGGCAATTGAGTATCTTGAGTGAGCCGGGCAGTGTGCCGAGCGAGGTGAGCTGGTTGTTGCCACAATAGAGTTCCTGCAGTGAGGCGGGTAGAGTACCAAGCGAGGTGAGCTGATTGCTACTGCATTGCAAGTAGGTGAGTGCCGTGCAGCCCGAGATGTTAAGCGAGGTGAGCTGGTTGATTTCGCAGTTAAGATAGGTCAGAGCCGTGCAGCCCGAGACGTTGAGAGTAGTCAACGCATAGAGACAACAATCCAGCTCGGTGAGCAATGTGCAATCCTTCACATCAAGCAGTTTCAGATTTCTATTCCAGCGAAAGGGCAGCGTGGTGAACTTGTTGCTGCCGGCATATATTTGCTGGATGCTTTCGGGCAATTCCGGCAGCGAGGTGAGTTGATTGCTGCTGCAATTCAGGTGGATCAGCCCGCTTGGCAATGTGGGCAGCGAAGTGAGCTGATTTTGGTAACAATTGAGCGAGGTCAGCCCAGTAGGCAGCGTGGGCAGCGACGACAGGCTGTTGTTGCCGCAATTCAGCGAGGTCAGCCCAGTAGGCAGCGTGGGCAGCGACGACAGGCTGTTGTTGCCGCAATTCAGCGAGGTCAGCCCGCTGGGCAGCGTGGGCAGCGACGACAGGCTGTTGCTGCTGCAATTCAGCGTCTTGAGGTAGGTGAGTTTTGCCACGCCGGTGAGGTTGCTGATGTTTTTGCCGCTCACAGTGAGCGACGTGAGGTTCTGCAACTCGGTCTTGGTCAAGTAGCCCTTGGGATAGAGCGCAAGCATGGCACTGCGGAAATTGGCATCGGGGAAGTTGGTGCTGTTGATAATCAACCCGTATTCCGAGCTGATGTAGATGTCGCCGCTGGTGATTTGGCTGCCCGATGAGTTGTAGACCGTGTTGTTGCTGTAATAGGCACCATTGGGTGCCAAGATTGTCGCTCCACCCGAGAACGACATTGACACGCCGCTCACACTGGCATTGGAGCCGTTGCCCTTGATGGTCGCGTCGGCGCCGCTCTGGAAGTAGGCGGCAAACGAGCTCAACGCCGACCGCTGGCCGGCGCTGGCGGTCACTTTCGCACCCTGGAAGTACAACTTGGTGGAGCTTGTGCCGTCGCCCTTGATGGCCTCGTAGGCACTTGAACCCGCTTGGAACTGCATCGTTCCGCTGCCTGTGAGGTAATAGCTGTAGCTCTTCAGGTTGGCACAAATGCGAGACGATGAGTAGAACGACACACTGCTGCCCGAGGCCGCATTGAGCGTCGTGGAGCGCTCCAGTTTCAGGGCATTGTCGGTGGTCATAATACCACAGCTCCCCTCGAACACAATCTTCAGGCCATCGCATTTGCGGTTGTGGATGCCATAAGCGTCTGTACTGGTTCGCGTAATCTGGATGTTATACAGCGTCAGCGTGTTGGTCGATGCGTTATACACGCCATAGCCGCTCTTGATGTCACCGCCGGTGATGCGGCTGGCGTTGTCGCTCTTTACTTCCACGCCCGCCACGTTGATTTCATAGCTGGTGGCGGCCCGTGCAGTGAATGTGCCCAGCGCGAGTGCCACGCACATCATGGATAGTAATTGTTTCAGTTTCATGTCGTTATCTTTTTATGGTTAATAATTCATTCGTTCGGCCGGGCTCGCCTGAGGCGAGGGTTCGTTCGGCTGGATTTGCAATCCGGCCGCCGGGTAACCTGCGGATTTGAAATCCGCCAGCCCGTGAGGGCTACCGCTGCGCCGTGCCGCCGCGGGGATTACAAATCCCCCGTTAAGCCCTGGCGGATTGCAAATCCGCCAGAACTGAGGGGGGTGAGCCACGACGCGTCGCGCTACATTATTCATTATTCGCTCGTTCGGCTGGATTTGTAATCCGGCCGCCGGGTAACCTGCGGATTTGCAATCCACAAGCCCGTGAGGGCTACCACTGCGCCGTGCCGGCGCGGGGATTACAAATCCCCCCCTTTAGGCCCTGGCGGATTGCAAATCCGCCAGAACCGATGGGGTGAGCCACGACGCATCGCGCCACATTATTAATTATTAATTATTCATTATTCATTCTCTCGCAGCCTACAGCTTGAGCGTGATGTTGATGATGGCGTTCACGTCTTCCACATCCACCTTGCCGTCGTTGTTCAAGTCGGCATTGCCGGGATAGTCGGCAGCCGTCTTCAGCTTGAGCGTGATGTTGATAGCCGCGTTCACATCTTCCACATCGCACTTGCCATCGCCGTTCACGTCGCCCTTCATGCCGCTACCATCGGGGACATCTACCCAGTCGTTACCCACCTTGTGCTGCGGCAGCCAGCGTTTGTCTTTCGCCTGCTTGACCTGCGCCGCAGTTATTTCATTGCCCTCCGGCTTGTCGCTGGAGTAGTTCTCACCATACACATAGAATGTGCCAAGCTCATCCGACGACGGAATCGTGCGCATACTGCCGATGAGTGAGGACATGGCCGATTCTTTAATCTGGTTGGCGCGAATATTCAGGTAATTCAACGACTTGCATCCACTCACGTTAAGCGAGGTCAGGTTGTTGCTAAAGGTGTTGATCTTCTGCAATGACGACATTCCTTGCACGTTGAGCGAGGTCAACTCATTTCGATAGCATTGCAAGTCGCTCAGGCCGCTACAACCGTACACATTGAGCAAGGTCAACGCATTGTTATAGCAGTTCAGTGTGGTGAGCGCGGGATTGTAATCCACATTGAGCAACTTCAAGCTTGGCTTGCCGGTGATGCTGAGCGTGCCCGAAAGGTTGTTAAAGCGGGCATACACTTCCTGGATGCTATTGGGCATTGTCGGCAGCGACGTAAGCTGGTTGTTATTACAATTCAGTATCTGCAAATTTGTAGGCAGAGTGCCAAGTGAGGTGAGCTTGTTATAGTAGCAATAAAGGGTTTTCATCTCCGTGCATCCCGACACGTCGAGCGAAGTCAGGGCACCGCCGTTGCCGCAATCCAGCGCGGTGAGAGCAGTGTTATTTTTCACATCGAGCTTCGTCAGGCTCGACATGCCGGAAATGGTCAATGTGCCCGCCAATTTGTTGTCATAAGCATAAATTTCTTGAATGCCGCTAGGCATTGAGGGCAGCGACGTGAGCTGATTTTGGTAACAATAGAGAGTTTTCAGCGTGCTGGGCAACGTGGGCAGCGAGGTAAGCTGGTTTTGGGCACAATGCAGTATCTGCACATTTGTAGGCAGTGTGCCTAACGACGTGAGCTGGTTGTTTGAACAGTCGATTTTGGTTATTGCCGAGCAGCCCGACACGTCGAGCGCGGTCAGCGCATTGTTGTAGCAGTTCAGCACGGTGAGCGCGGTGTTATTTTTAACATTGAGCGTCTTAAGACTCGGCTTGTTGATGATGCTCAATGAGCCCGACAGCATATTGTCATAAGCATACATTGCCTCGATGCTACTAGGCATTGCCGGCAGCGAAGTGATTTGGTTTTTACTACAAAAGAGTCTCTGAAGTCCGGAAGGCAGCACAGGCAGTGACGTAAGACGATTGGCATCGCAATCAAGATAAGTCAACCCGGTAGGCAGCGTGGGCAGCGATGACAGACTGTTACTGCGGCAATCCAGTGTCTTGAGGTAGGTGAGTTTCTCCACGCCCGTGAGGCTGCTGATACTCTTGTCGCTCACAGTGAGCGACGTGAGGTTCTGCAGCTCGCTCTGCGTGAGGTATTCCTTCGGGTAGCGTGCACGCATTGCGCTGCGGAAGTTGGCATCGGGGAAGTTGGCAGTGTTCAGTAGCAGAGCGTAATTATCACTGATGTAGATGTCACGGGCATAGACTTTGGTGCCATTGAGCACGAAAGACTGGCTATCGCCGCTGTAGACAGCATCACACGGCGTGAGGATGGCGGTGTTGCCAAAGAATTTAGTTAGTTGATACAGCTCGCGGGCAATAGGATAGCTGCTGCTACCCGTGGCCTTGAAGGTGACATTGCTGCCGGCAAAGAAATAGGCTGCCAGGCCCAAAAGGCTGCCCTGGCTGCCCTTGACGGTGGCGGTGACGTTCGAGAACTTAACGGCATCGACGGTTGCCAAGTCACCGACGTTGGAATTCCAGGTTCCGTGCCCAGCTATGGCGCCGTCTTTGTCTCCCGTGATGTTGAACGTGCCGGGACCTTTAATCCACACACAGGTGAAGTCGCGCACATAGATGGCACCGTCGCCGGTACTGGTCATGTTCACCGTGGCGCCACTGGTGGCTACCAGCTGACATTCATCGGCATTGGGTGTTTCGTTTTGTGACCAGTTTCCACCACTCTGGAAGCGGATAACGCGGGCCTTGGTGGTGAGATTGCAAGTGCCCACAAACTTCACAATCAGGCCCTTGTAGCTGCGGTTGTGGATTGCATAGTCACCGCTGCCGGTGCGCGTGATGGTTACGTTGGTCATTGTCAGCGTCTTGGTCGATGGACTGAAGGTGACCGTTCCACTCTTGATGTCGCCGCCCTTGATGTTGTTCATGTTGTCGGACGTGACTTCTACACCCGCCACATTGATGTCGTACTTGGTGGCGGCTTGCGTTACTAACGCACTGAGCAATACGAGGATTGCCATGAGTAATGTCTTCTTCATAATTAAAGTATTTAATTGGTTAGCAATGTATTAAGTTTGTTAATATTATTCATTACACCTCTCAAAATTTATAATATTGGCATAAAAATTACCGCATATTACTAGTAACATGCAGCAAAATTACAAAAGATTATTAAAAACACCCCCCCCCGCGTTAAACTTTCTTAACAAGAAAAATACTATTACTTTCGGTAGTTTTCTATTTTCAACACTTCACTCTCGGAATAATAAATCAATATTTATAAATTGGCTCAAAAAACAGCCACAAACTGGTGCCGGAAAGCAACCACCGAGAAGCGACAAAGATTACCTGCCAAAGAGTAACTATTCAGATGGCAAGGAGACGGCAGCCACCTTGAAAAAGTGGCTCGGGCCGTAGGTCCGAGTGCGTAGAGCATGCGAGTGGCTCGAAGATGCACGAAGCTTGGTCCCCAAGAACACGTACGGGAGGTGCCTCGAAAGAGGAACTTTAACATCCAAACCACGGTCACAGACATGGTTGATGTTCCTCTTCGAGGCACTTTGCTTTGTCGCACTTGATGACCAAGCTGCGAACCCCGCTAGGGTTCTTGCATGGTCTTTAACACAAAGTCGGGTCTTCGACCCTCCAATGCATCATCGATGCATAAATTCCCCCTCGTTGACAGGGTTGTGCTTCGCTCGGCTGGATCCTCGTTCGGCTGGATTTGCAATCCGGCCGCCGGGTAACCCGCGGATTTACAATCCGCAAGCCCGCAAGGGCTACCGCTGCGCCGTGCCGCCGCGGGAATTGCAAATCCCCCATTAAGCCCTGGCTGATTGCAAATCCGCCAGAACTGAGTTACTAACGCACTGATTTTAATCTCAAGGCATAGTTTTAAAAGTAAAAACTACGCAAGCTATGACCCGCGTAGTTTTTGAATATTCATTGTTCTGTGTTCACTATTTGTTTTTATGAATCAAAGCCACGGCATAGGCAGCGATTCCTTCCTCATGCCCCACAAAGCCCAATCGCTCGGTGGTGGTGGACTTAATCGACACTTGACCGATGTCGCAATTCATGCATTGGGCCAGCTGTTCCTGCATGGCTGGAATGTGTGGATTGATCTTAGGGCGCTCGGCACAGATAGTGATGTCGCAGTTGCCCAACGTGTAGCCATGCTCATCGAGCAAGCGACACACTTCGCGCAGCAATTTGCGACTGTCAATACCTTTATACTTAGGGTCGGTATCGGGAAAATGGTAACCGATGTCGCGCAGACAGGCAGCACCGAGCAGCGCATCGCACAGGGCATGGATGGCCACATCGGCATCACTGTGCCCCAGCAGACCCAGCGTGTGCGCTATTTTCACTCCGCCCAGCCACAATTCACGACCTTCAACTAGGCGATGAACATCGTAGCCAAACCCAATTCTCATCGACCGAACAGGCTCTTGATGCCGTCCATGTCGAACGACAGGGTGAAACGCAACGTCTGGTCGAGCGGGCTGTTCTGCTTGGTGGCTATCATGTAACCGGCATCAAGGCGTATCACACTCAGCGAGAAGCCGGCACCCAGACCGAAATATTGGCGGTTGCCGTTGTAGGCACTCTCGTAGTAGTAACCGCCACGCAGGAAGAACTGCTGGTTATAAGCATACTCGGCACCGATTGAGCAGTTGATGCGTTTTGCGAAATCACTGCCAAACGAGGAGAAGATGCCGGAAATCGACGACTTGCTCTTCCAGTCTTCCTCGGCTTGACGGAATTCCTCTTCATATTCAGCACTGCCATCGCCAAAATCTTGAAGACGCGGCTTGGCTGGAACCAGCAGTTTGTTGGCATCCACACCGATGGAAAGGTTGTGATAGTCGGCCAGCGGGAAAGTGAAAGTCGTACCTATCTTGAGGTTAGCAGGCAGGAATGCCGGGTTGTTTCCTCCATCGTAGTTGATTTTAGAACCGATGTTGGATATATTGAAACCCAGCGACCATTGACACTCATTGCGGCCGATGATGGGATAGGTGGTGAAGTAGCCACTAATATCGGCAGCGAAGGCCGAAGCCGAGGTCTTTCCATCGGGGTTATAAGTGTTGTAACCCAAATCGCTATGAATGTAGCGCAACGCCACACCCATTGAGAATTTCTCCGACAGTTTGCGGGAATAAGCCACATCGGCGGCCAATTCGAATGGATGGATGCTGGCGATTGAAGCACCACTCTCGGTCTGGTTAATTTCGCCATAAGAGAAGTAGCGCAGCGAGGCACTCACCGCCTGGTTGTCGCCACTGCCGATTTTGAAATAGCCGCTCAAGTTGGCCAGATAAATGTCATTGACAATCTTGCGCAACCACGGCGTGTAGGAAAGCGACACACCCGCACTGCTGTAGGCAAAGGCATATTTTGATGGGTTCCAGTATTGTGAGTTCACATCGGGGTCGGTTGCGGCACCCAGGTTGCCCATCGAGGCTCCGCGCGCATCGGCGGTGATGCCCAGCATGGCCACACCGGTATGGATGGGGTTAAAGTCCTGGTGGTCTTGAGCCACGGCCTTGCTTGCCAGCAATATGCTCGCAAGCGCTATAACGGTCTTGAATTGAACTTTCATAGTAGTCTTGTTATCTTATATCGTTTTATATAACTCCAAAACACCCCATTTTATTGTATCGGAAGCCATAAAAAAATGGACAATGACGGAATTTCATTGCCCATTGTGATGAGATTTAGTTGTTTCATCAGTCGCGACTGCCGAAGAAGCGCAACAGATACAGGAACAAGTTGATGAAGTCCAGATACAGGCTCAATGCTCCCAACGTGGCCACCTTGCCCACCTGACTCTGGTCGGCCATCGAAGCCATTTCCTTGATTTTCTGGGTGTCCCAGGCCGTGAGTCCCACAAAGATGAGCACACCGACAATGCTGATGCCCCACTCCAGCGCAGAACTCTGCAGGAAGATGTTGACCAGCGAACAGATAATCAAGCCTATCAGCCCCATGAACAAGATGGCTCCAAACTTGGTGAGGTCTTGCTTGGTGACATAGCCAAAGATGGTCATTGCTCCAAAAGTGAGCGACGTAATCAAAAATGTGAACCCTATCGACGACATGGTATAGACCATGAAGATGGGGGTGAGCACGATACCATTCACCACGCTATATAGATAGAACAGCGCCGTGGCCGTGGCGGTGCTCAGTTTGTTGATGGCAGCACTGATTGCTATCACAAGGCCAAGCTCCACTGCCATAAGCACCCAGAACACAGCCTGGTGAGAGAACAGCACCGACATGATCGAGGGACTCGACAACACGGCAAACGATGTGAGTGCCGTGACCAGTAGACCCAAAGACATCTTGCCGTACACGCGACGCATCACGCGGGCAATGTAGTTACTCAACGAGAGTTCATTCTCGGCCTGCATGGCCGTTGAATATCCCTGAGGAAAAATTTCGTTGTTATTCATGATGCATAATTATATTTGTTTCGTGTTCAGTACTTGCAAAAAGTGTGCCATGAGACTGGCATTACATGCGCTGGGGCACTTCCATGCCCAGCAGACTCAAGCCACGGGCTATAATGTCGCCCACGGTGCGCGACAACTTAAGGCGGAACACACGCACACACGCATTTTCTTCACGCAAGATGCTATAGTCGTGATAGAACTGGTTGAACTCTTTGGCCAGTTCATAGACATAGTTGGCTATCAGCGCCGGGCTGAAGTTCTTGCCAGCATCGGCCACGGCTGCACTGAAGTCGGCAAGACGCTGGATGAGCGATGTCTCCTTGTCGTTTGGAGCCACATTGCTGATGTCGGTGCCGTCCACGTCGTCGGTAGATTTGCGTAACAGCGACTGGATGCGGGCATAAGTGTACTGGATAAACGGACCGGTATTGCCGTTGAAATCTATCGACTCCTGCGGGTTGAACAGCATGTTCTTGCGCGGGTCCACCTTGAGGATAAAATACTTGAGTGCACCCAGGCCGATGATGCGAAGCACCTCTTCTTTTTCAGCCTCGGAAAGGCCCTCCAGTCGACCGGGTTCCTGACTCATCGTGCGAGCTGTGGCAATCATTTCGTCCATCAGTTCATCGGCATCCACAACAGTGCCCTCGCGCGACTTCATCTTGCCGTTGGGCAACTCTACCATGCCATAGGAGAAGTGTATCAGGTCCTTGCCCCACTTGAAGCCCAACTTGTCGAGCAAGAGCGAGAGCACCTGGAAATGATAGTTCTGCTCATTGCCCACCACATAAATCATGCGGTCGATGGGATAGTCTTGATAACGGAGCTTGGCCGTGCCGATGTCCTGAGTCATATACACCGATGTACCGTCGCTGCGCAGCAGCAATTTCTGATCCAGGCCGTCGCCGGTGAGGTCGGCCCACACGCTTCCGTCGTCCTTGCGGTAAAACACGCCCTTGTCAAGCCCTTCGAGCACTTTCTCCTTTCCTTCCAGATAGGTCTGGCTCTCATAATAAATTTTGTCAAACGACACGCCCATGCGCTTGTAGGTCTCATCAAAACCGGCATAGACCCACTCGTTCATCATGCGCCACAGCGAGCGCACCTGCTCATCACCGTCTTCCCAGCGCTTGAGCATGGCGCGAGCTTCCTGCATGAGGGTTGATTGCTTTTCGGCCTCCTCTTCGCTCAGCCCTTGAGCCTGCAGTTCTTTAAGTTCGGCTTTATAATGCTTGTCAAACTCCACATAGTAGTCGCCGATGAGGTGGTCGCCCTTCTTACCGGTTGACTCAGGGGTAGCGCCGTTACCCCAGCGCTGCCACGCCAGCATCGACTTGCAGATGTGGATGCCACGGTCGTTCACGATATTGGTCTTCACCACCTTGTAGCCGTTAGCCTCCATGATGCGCGACAGGCTGAAACCCAGCAGATTATTGCGCACATGGCCCAAGTGGAGCGGTTTGTTGGTGTTTGGCGACGAGTATTCAATCATCACCAATTGGCTCTCGGGGGTAACAGGACGGAAACCATAATCGGTTGTAGAGGCCACGTGATTGAGCACGCCAGTCCAAAACGACGGTTTGATGGTAATGTTCAGGAAGCCCTTGATGACGTTGAATTTTTCTACGGCATCGCAGTGCGCCACCAGATACTCACCTATTTCTTGGGCCGTCACATCGGGAGCCTTGCGAGAAGCGCGCAAGAAAGGAAACACCACTATGGTTTCATTACCTTCAAACTCTTTTTTTGTGGTCTGGGGTACAATTTGTTCAGCGGGAAAATCCACGCCATACAAATCCTTCACCGCAGCGGCGGTGGCACTCGACAAAATATTATCTATCGACATTGAAATAAACTTTTATTCGCTATATATGAAACACTACACCACTCGCAGCACTCCACCTCATGACGAGTGCGACGAGCAGCACACACTTTATTTTTTGCAGTGCAAAGTTACTAATTAATTGATAATTAATTGGTCTATTTGATAAATATTTTATCCACCCGCTTTATTTGGTCTCGGGCTCCTGAGTGGCCAACACTATATTTATCAGCGCATTAACGTCGCCCACGTCAATCGTTCCATCACCTGTTAAATCGCCCTTCCACAACGCAGGCGCGATTTTTCCCAACACCATATTGATGAGCAGGTTCACATCGGCCACATCCACGATACCATCGATGTTGACGTCGCCACGGGCCACCAGCGCGTCGATGTTGCGCGATAACCAAGGCATGCGCAGTTTAAACCACTGCACTCGCTTGTAGATGTTGCTGTAGGGCGAATAATACGTGCCCCAGCGCCGGTTGTTGAGTGTCATTGATGCGTACAAGCCTTTTCCTTGCGCCGATGTCTTCAGGCCATTCAGCGCATCGGCCATGCCATCACAGAGCACCTCTTTTATCGCATGCCAATGCTCAACATAAGCGGCCAAGAAAATTTTATTGGAGTTGCGGAAAAATGGGCTGTACTGATCTCGATGCACACGAGCCCATCGAGCCGTGTCGGTTTCTTGAGAAGTAAAGTCCCACATGAGCGGCATCACCATTATAGAAGACGCACTACGATCATATTTCATGTAATACATGTTCGAGCCCGCAGCATCATTTGTCGACAGGATGTCATGTCCTAGCGTCCACTTGGCATATGAATCAACGTCTATATAGTCCTCATAGTGCCCGTTAAACATCGATGCCTCATATTTCTGGAGCAAGTCGGTCATGAATGCCACGTCGCCGTCCGTGAGCTCTTCAGTCTCGGGATATTTGAATGTGTAGTGCACAGGAAATCCTAAACATGATTCAATATAGGTATCGACCTTCCACCAATATGGATCCAGTTCAAACAAGAAACCGTTTTTGGATATATTAATTCTGCAGTTTGTGTTACGTCTCACCGACTCCACTAGCATATACACACCGCAATACTCATTGTTGATAACGACATTCACATAACGATATCCGGGAGTCCAGGGCATGCCCAGCAACCGATTCAGTTCAAATCCTTGCGCCACAAATTGCTCATCGTCGCGAATCAGCAGCCAGTGCTTGTCACGAAAACTAGGATTGTTGCGCTTGAGCAAATCGGCCTTGTCTTGGAGTGTAATCTTATATGGCTTTTTGGCATAAAATGCACTGGAATTACCTCGCAAGCGCAAAGTCATGCCCTTTGCATCCTGCACATAGTCGCCCGAATCATAAATCACGCTGTTGCCATCCAAAATCATTAGCCTGCCGGGCACATCGGTGGCATTCACTATCGACAGTCCCCACGCTCCTTCGGGAGCATACACATAGTCGGCTGTAGGCCACACTCCCTGCTCCGTATTGACATCCAGTACCCACAAACCGGTCGCTGTAATGCTAGCAAAAGTAATCGAGTCTTTACCCTCACCCATTCCCACCATGCGATCGTGTGCGTCAACTTGTGACACTGTCATCGCAAACAGCAAACACATTGCCAAACTCCGAGTAATTCTTTTATTTATCTTGCCTGACTTCAGATGTAACATAAACTGCATATTTACTTCTACAAAAGTACAATAATTCCAACACGCCCACAAGAAAAACTTCCTTCATTTCTTCTTTCAGCTTCAATTTTACCAGACTTCAACTTTTAAATAAGCAGAAATCTTACTCTTTTTTCTAACAAAAACACATCTAGACCATTTTTTTATTGTATCTTAGCACCGATTTTCAAAACGATTATAATCGCATGACTTTACAATTACTCATCTGCACTATCGACGAAGGCATCAACAGTGTTGCCCAACTCATTCTCACGCCTGCAGAGGGTATCAGTTATGTCATTTCATGGCAGCATTCAGGCAACGAGAACAACATTCAGGTGCCTAGCCAGTTAATCCGCGACGATATCAGCATTTATCACCTGCAGGGGCGAGGACTAAGCAGAAACCGAAACAACGCACTGCGCCATGCTACTGCTCAATTATGCCTTATCGCCGATGATGATTGCAGATATACACATGAATGGCTGCAAACAGTCATCAAAACTTTTGAAGAACACACAGCCACCGACTTGGCTACCTTCAAGATGAAAAGCGATTACTGCCAAAAGATTTACCCCACGCAGCCTCATGACCTTCAAAAACCAGCAAGAAAGTATTATCCCACATCGTTTGAAATCGCTTTTCGACGCGAAAAGGTGATTGGGAACATACAATTCAACGAAAACTTCGGTTTAGGATCAGCCGTCTTTCATTGTTGTGAGGAGGAAATATTCATTCACGACGCCATCAGCCGCGGACTTCAATGTTGGTTCTACCCTATTACTATTGTAGAGCACAATCATCCCACCACCGACACATCACGAGCCACCGAGCCACATATCCTCATGGCCAAAGGCGCCTATCTCTACATTGGATATCGGTCAAAGATGCTACTTTATCCATTTGCCATTGCATGGAAAACAGCGCGAATGCACCACAGCAGCTACTTTCGCTCTCTTTGGTATCTCTTCAAGGGACTTAAACATATCATCAAGCATCCGAAACTTGCAACCCAGGGTCTCCTCTAGCTATCGCCCCACACTTTTAAAACATTCGGTAAGCACTTTACACGGCCGTCTTTTGTCTGCACCGTACTGTAGCGGCCGGGGGCGACGGACGGGATGGACATTTGCCCGTCACGCACAAAAAAGAGGAGGGACCCGTGCCTTGCGGCTCGGATCCCTCCGTAGGGGGCGGTTACCTACTCTCCCACTTTCGCAGTACCATCGGCGTGGTGAGGCTTAACTTCTCTGTTCGGAATGGGAAGAGG
>JAGAYZ010000057.1 GCA_017940245.1 Muribaculaceae bacterium
CGTAGGCATAAGTCACCGCACCGTCTGCCATTGGACTGAGAGCATGGTCAAAGCGATGGCACCCAGTATAGAAGCCTGTTTTTTTCTTCATGAGGATGATAGTTGATATCAATATTTCACCGCAAAATTACAACAAAAACGGGGAAAAACCAATGAAAAAGCAGTATTTAAAATCTTCTTGGATTCACCATTCACCTTGCTCACAATATTTGATTTTTCGTTCGTTTATTAGATGAAATTTTCACGCTCGTCGTAAAATAGTTACGACAACTGGGACAACTTGTAACAACAGCGTGGGAGAAAGGTTGTTTTTTGTTGTGCTGGTTGTTGTCTTCCCATCTTTTGTGCTTACTTAATCAAATTATTCGTAATGTTGGCCTGCGGCCCAAATTACTCTCGCTCGGAAAAGCAAAATAAAAAACGAGTCTTTTCTTTTGCGTTTCGCTCGCTTATTCGTCATGTTGGCTACGCCCAAATTACTCTCGCTCGGAAATGCAACTGAAAAAACGAGTCTTTTCTTTTGCGTTTCGCTCGCTTATTCGTAATGTTGGCCTGCGGCCCAAATTACTTTCGCTCGGAAACGCAAATGAAAAAACGAGTCTTTTCTTTTGCGTTTCGCTCGCTTATTCGTAATTTTGCCCTCGCAAATGAATCAAAGCCGAAAATACCTCGCTAACATTTAACCATCCAATATAGATAAACAATGACGAAAACATTATTGACAACAGCCCTCATGATGGGTGCTGCAATGACAGCCACAGCGGTGACGCCGCAGTGGATGCGCTATGCAGCCATCTCGCCCAACGGGCAGGAAATCGCTTTCTGTTACAAGGGTGATATTTATAAGGTGGCGGCCACTGGCGGCCATGCTGTGCAGCTCACCACGCAGTCGAGCTATGAGATGAACCCCGTGTGGAGTGCCGACGGGCGTTACCTGGCCTTTGCCAGCGACCGAAAAGGGAACTTTGACGTCTACGTGATGCCATCGACCGGCGGCGCGCCAACCCGCTTGACCACCAATTCGGCCAGCGAGTTGCCCTGGGCCTTCAGCCCCGACGGCAAGTATGTCTATTTTTCAGCCGCAATCCAAGATCCTGCCAGCAGTGCGCTCTTCCCCAGTTCGAGGCTTACCGAGGTCTATAAGGTGCCTGTGACAGGCGGACGCACCACCCAGGTTCTGGGCACTCCGGCCGAGGAGCTCAAGTGGGACAGCAAGGGCAAGTTCATGGTCTATCAGGACCAGAAAGGCATGGAGGATGCTTGGCGCAAGCATCACACCAGCAGCGTTACGCGCGAGATATGGAAATATGATGCCATCACCGGCCAGCACACCAATCTCACCAATCACGCCGGTGAAGATCGCAGCCCGGTGCTCAGTGCCGACGGTCGCACGGTCTATATCCTGAGTGAGCGCAACGGCGGGTCGATGAACGTCTATCAGTTCCCCATCGACCAACCCCGCGCTATCAAGGCGGTGACCTCGTTCAAGACCCATCCTGTGCGCTTCTTGTCGATAGCCAACAACGGTACGTTGTGCTACACCTACGATGGCGACCTATACACGCAGACCCCGTCGGGCAAGCCTGCCAAGGTGAAGATAGATCTCTATCACGACGACTCGGAGGATGTGTTGCGCACAACCATGACGCGTGGCGCTACAACCGCCGTGGCATCGCCCGACGGCAAGCAGGTGGCTTTCATCGCCCGCGGCGAGGTCTTTGTCACATCGGTTGAGTATGGCACCACCAAGCGCATCACCAACACCCCCGAGGCCGAGGACGGACTGTCGTGGGGCAGTGACAATCGCACGCTCTATTATGCCACCGAGCGCAATGGCAACTGGCAACTGGTGGAGGCAACCATCGAGCGCAAGGAAGACCCCAATTTCCCCAATGCCACCACCATCAAAGAGGAAATACTCCTGCCGTCGACCACCATCGAGCGTGCTGCGCCCGATGTGAGTCCCGATGGCAAGAAACTGGCCTTTATCGAAGATCGTAACCGCCTCATGGTCATGGACATCAAGAGCAAGAATGTGCACCAGGTGACCGACGGCTCGACATGGTATGAGACCAACGGTGGATTTGACTACTCATGGTCGCCCGACAGCAAGTGGTTCACGCTCACCTATATTGCCAACCAGCGCGATCCCTACACCGATGTGGGCATCGTCAGCGCCGATGGCGGCAAAATCACTAATATCACTGGCAGCGGTTACTTTAGCGAGTCGCCCAAGTGGGTTATGGAAGGCAACGCCATCCTGTTTACCAGCAACCGCTATGGCATGCGTGCTCATGGCTCGTGGGGCTCGCAAGACGATGTGCTGCTGGCATTTGTCAACCAGGATGCTTATGACAAATATCGCATGAGCAAAGAAGACTATGAACTGGTGAAGGAGGCCGAGAAAGAGGCCAAGAAAGAAGCCGACAAAAAGAAGGCCGAAGCCGACAAGAAGAATAAGGACAAGAAGAAAGACGACAAGGCCGACGAGAAGAAGGACGAGGTTAAGGACATCGTCGTGGAACTGGACGGCATCGAAGATCGCGTGGTGCGACTCACGCCCAACTCCAGCAGCATCGCCAGTGCCATGGTCACCAACGACGGTGACAACCTCTACTACCTGTCGAAGTTTGAGGGCGGATATGACCTGTGGAAGCTCGACATGCGCAAGCACTCGACCAAGCTCGTCAACAAGATGAACTCGGGCTGGGCCAATATCCAACTGGGCAAGGACGGCAAGGAAATGTTCGTCTTGGGCTCGGCCATGAACAAGCTGAGCGTAGCCGGTGACAAACTCACCCCCATCAACTATAAGGCCGAAGTCAAGATGGATCTGGCTGCCGAGCGCGAATACATGTTCAACCATGTGCAGCACCAGGTGAACAAGCGATTCTTCCGCACCGACCTCAACGGATGCAAGTGGGACATGATGTGCGATGCCTACCGCAAGTTCCTGCCCCATATCAACAACAACTATGACTACGCCAACCTGCTGAGTGAACTGCTGGGCGAGCTCAACGTCTCGCACTCGGGCAGCCGTTACTATCCCAACGGCGGCAGCGAGCCTACCGCTAACTTGGGACTGCTCTTCGACTGGACCTACACCGGCAAGGGCCTCAAGATTGACGAGGTGGTTGAAAAAGGACCTTTCTCGCGCTCGACCAGCAAGGTGCGACGTGGCATGATAGTCGAGAAAATCAACGGCATCGAAATCAACGACGAGAACGACTACACCCAGTTGCTTAACGGACAGGCCGGTAAGAAGACCCTGGTCACCATTCGCGACAAGGGCGGAAAGACCTTCGACGAGGTCATCTTGCCCATCACTAGCGGAACGATGAACAACCTGCTCTACAAGCGTTGGGTCAAGCGCAACGCGCACTTGGTCGACAGCCTCTCGGGCGGCCGTCTGGGCTATGTGCACATCCAGTCGATGAACGATGAGAGCTATCGCGAGGTCTACAGCCAGGTCATGGGCAAGTACTACAAGAAAGACGGCATTGTGATCGACGTCCGTTTCAACGGTGGCGGCCGTCTGCACGAAGACATTGAGGTGCTCTTCAGCGGCAAGAAGTATTTCACTCAAGTGATTCGTGGCCGCGAGGCCTGCGATATGCCCAGTCGGCGCTGGAACAAGCCCAGCATCATGGTGCAGTGCGAGGCCTGCTACAGCAACGCTCATGGCACCCCCTGGGTTTACCAGCACACCGGCATCGGCAAGCTCGTGGGTATGCCCGTGCCAGGAACCATGAGCAGTGTGTCGTGGGAGACACTGCAAGACCCGTCGCTCATCTACGGCATGCCCATCATCGGCTATCGTCTGCCCGACGGCTCTTATCTCGAGAACACGCAGCTCGAGCCCGACATCAAAGTTGCCAACGACCCAGCCACTGTGGTCAAGGGTGAAGACAGCCAGCTCAAGGCTGCCGTTGAGGAGCTTCTGCGCGAGATTAAATAAATAGCGATTAAGTTTATCGGGGTGCGGCAAGCGCGCGTGAGTGGGGCGCTGTCGCACCCTTTATTAAGGAACAAATAACCATGTTTGATTTCATTTCTGAAAATATTATCGGCATTGTGGGCTATGGCGCGAGCATCTGCATGGTGCTGGGCTACTTGCCACAACTGATTCACACAGTGCGCACCCGCAAGACCGACGACATTGCCATGGGCACGTTTCTGCTCATGGGTATTGGCGGCCTGCTTTTTGCCATCAACGGGTGGCTCACCGGCAACTGGCCATTGCTGCTGTGCAACATGCTCACCACTGCCATGAGCGCCATCATCTTCGGCATCAAGATGTATAACGACCACTTTAGTAACAAAAAATAATAAAGGTGGTTATCAGGCTTGTGCATGACTTCGAGGCAGTACACCGGCTTATTTTAATGGAAATGCTGTTAAATGATGAATGTAGAATCGACCTATCATATCTTGTAGATTATTAGATAAAAGCATTTTTTTGTAGTGAAAACTGTTTGGGTTTTTAAATACTATCCTTAACTTTGCAACAAAGATGTAACTTTTTTGTTGCTGTCGCATGACTATTTGTTATGAATGTTACGAAGTCATTATTAATAAAGAATATTTCCTATTATTAACCAAAATCAAGTTTTATGAAAACAAAAATTACGCTATTATTTGCAATGCTGATAGCTTGGATGAGCTTTAGCGCCGGTGCTGCCGTAGGCGACGTGATCACCGACGGTACGTTCTATTTTAAAATTGTAGCCGAGGGCGATGTCAATGAAGTGGAATTCGCTCCCAAGCCGAGCGGAACTTATACAGTCAGTAACCGACTGATTTTTACGAATAGCTACAATGCCCCGATTACCATTGATGGTGTGACCTACAATATTGTGGGTATTGGCGAAGGAGCCTTTAAGGATGCTCAGTTTCCCACTCAAAGTTTCACCAATCTGCCTACCACTCTTCGCTACATCAGGGACTACGCTTTCCAGGGAGTGAAGACAGGAGTAAACAATGACATGGGATCAAATATCCGTTTCTATGCCGAAAACATGGAGTCGGTTTCGCCACTGGCCTTCGTTGGCAACAAGATTCTTGGTGGAATTCTTGTGGGCAATGCTACAGCAACCTATTCGCAAGTAGCCAACACTGCATCTAGGATTCAATATAACAGTGGTAACAGTTATGCTGTTTGCAAAGATGGTAACATCATGTTTGCCGTGGCTAATACGATGGTCCTTTCTAATGGAAATGGAGGATGGATAAATGCCAACAAACTGACCCTCAATAGCCAATTCACTATTGTTGGCCCCCATGCCATGGAAGATAACACGGCCTACACCCAGCTCGATTTGGGCAGCGTGGAGGAAATTCAAGAGAATGCCTTCAAGAACAGTGTTGTGGAGCAACTCACATTGCCGGCTACGCTGACAACTGTTGATCCCACAGCTTTTGAGGGTGCTTCATCCATTTTCTCAATAAAATGCTATGCCCCTACGCCTCCCGCCGGTTGCGTGTTTGATGATATAGTATATGCCACCATCCGTGGAAATGGCAGAATCACCGTTCCGGAAGAAGCTTTAGCCCTTTACAAGGCCGACCCGGACTGGGGTAAGTTCTGGCCTGTTACTTACACAGTTACAGTGGCCGATGGCATTGAAAATGGTACTATTGAGGCCGATAAGGCCGAGGCTGTAGAAGGTGAAACTGTGACATTGACCATTACACCCGATGAGGGTTATCAGCTCAAGAGCATCAACGTCACTCCCGAAACGCTTGAGCTTGAGGTGCTTGTTGATGAGAACTATCAATTCATCATGCCAGCCGACAATGTGAATATTACTGCAGAGTTTGAATTGCTTCCTCCTGTCGTGGAGAACTCTGTCACCTTTGAGGCGGTCCTTGATCATGCCAATGTTGAAGTGATTGTAGATGGCGAGCCTATTGAAAGCGGAGCTGCTGTGGCCGAGGGTGCTGAAGTTACTATCGTCGTCACTCCCGAAGAAGATTACGTTGTGAATGATGTAACGGTTCAGTTGGTGGAAACCGCCGAAGATTCTGATGAAATGCCTGGTCAGTCCAGTGTAAATGTTGAGGGTGAAGGAAACACTTACACCTTTGAGATGCCAGCAGCTCCTGTCATTATAAATGTGCGCGTCACCCACAAACAGGTCGATGTGCCAGGCGACCTGAACGGCGACGGCAAGGTGGATGTTTCTGATGTTAACATCTGCATTAACATTATTCTGGAGACCATCCAAGATGAAGCGGTCAAGGCACTGGCCGACGTCACCGGTGATGGTAATGTTGATGTGAGTGATGTGAACGCCCTCATCAATACCATTCTTGCTAATTGATATTGCGAAAGGCAACTGACAGACAAGAGGGTGCGTCATCATATTGCGTACCCTCTTTTCTTGTTGTCATCATCTGCCTACTCTGCGGTCGAAGTTACTCCCGCTCGGAAATGCTCAAATAATTTTCGATAATATTGGCGGCGGCTCAGCAATAATTAAACTTTGTTTAATTTTGCGTTCACCTTGCACAATATTTGGCAATTCGCTCGCTTATTCGTAACGTTGACCTTCGGTCGAAGTTACTCTCGCTCGGAAATGCTCAAATAAATTTCGATAATATTGGCGGCGGCTCAGCAATAATTAAACTATGTTTAATTTTACATTCACCTTGCACAATATTTGGCAATTCGCTCGCTTATTCGTAACGTTGACCTTCGGTCTAAGTTACTCTCGCTCGGAAATGCTCAAATAAATTTGGCATTTCGCTCGCTTATTCGTAACTTTGCAGCGTGATTTGGTGCTTGGGCTGTAATGGCCTGAGTGAAAAGGGAATCGGGTGAGAATCCCGAGCAGACGGCGCTGCTGTGTGTTCCCACCGAAAATCGGTGAATGTCTCGAAATGTTTCACTGCACATGCCACGATCTATATGATGTGCGGGAAGGAATGTTTCATAATGAGACTGGAATGAGCCAGAAGACCTGCCAAGTCGTTAAATAGAGACCCGGATGAAAAGAAGGCTGACATTGTGGGGGCTTGTTTGCTGGTGTGTCGTGTGCTGTGTGGCTCAAGACGCTGAGTCTGTGGGCTCCAGTCGCCTCGATTCGATGCAGTACTTAAAAAACGTGACGGTGTATGGCACCAAGCCCTATGCCGAAGTGATACCTGCCCAGGTGCTCAGCGGCAAGCAGTTGGAGGGGCTGAACAGCCACAGTGTGGCCGATGCCATCCGCTATTTCTCGGGTGTGCAGATCAAGGACTACGGCGGCGTGGGCGGCATCAAGACGGTGGACATGCGCTCCATGGGCAGCAACCACATGGGCGTGTTTTACGATGGCATCCAGCTGGGCAACGCGCAAAACGGCCAGATCGACCTGGGCAAATTTTCTTTAGACAACATCGAAGAAATCTCGCTATACAACGGCCAGAAGAGCGAAATTTTCCAGCCCGCACGCGACTTTGGTTCGGCCGGCAGCATCTATCTGCGCACCCGTCGCCCCAAGTTTGCCCCCGGCAAGAGCGACAATCTGAATGTGACCATGCGCACCGGGTCCTTCGGGCTGGCCAATCCGTCGGTGCGCTGGGAGCACAAGTTCAGCCGCAAGGTGAGCCTGTCGCTCAATGCCGAATATACCTATGCCACAGGACAGTACCACTTCCGCTACCGCAAGATGTTCAGCGATGGCGTGGTGGCGTGGGACACCACTGCTGTGCGCAAGAACGGCGACATCTATGCCCTGCGTCTGGAGGGCAGTGTGCATGGTGTGATGCCCGATGGTCGCTGGAATGCCAAGGCCTATTACTACGACAGCGAGAAAGGTATTCCCGGAGCCATCGTCAACAATGTGTGGAAGACTGCTCAGCGCCAGTGGGACCGAAACTTTTTTGCCCAAGGCATGTACCAGCAAAAAATCACAGAAAAATATGAACTGCTGGCCAGTGCCAAGTATGCCCGCGATTATATGCGCTACTGGAATCCCGACACCACATTGATGTATATCAACAACAAGTTTTGGCAAGACGAGCTTTATGCTTCAGTGGCCAACAAATATACGCTGGCGCGCGACTGGGATGTGGACTTGAGTGTGGATTACAAGTGGAATTATCTGAACTCTACACTGGTCAATTTTGCTTATCCCACCCGCCACACTGTGCTGGCGGCTCTTGCCACGGCCTATACATGGCAACGTCTCAAGGGACAGGCCAGCCTGCTCTACACGCACGTCAACGACCGTTACACCTCGCGCTCGGGCGGGACGGTGGTGGAGCGGCACAACAAGCGTCTCGACCGTTTCACGCCCGCCGTGTTTGTCAGTTACCAGCCCTGGGCGCAATATGACTTAAACATCAGGGCGTTCTACAAGCGCATTTTCCGCATGCCCACATTCAACGACTTGTATTACACCGACATGGGCAATGCCTCGCTGCGCCCCGAATATGCCACGCAGTGGAACCTGGGACTCATGTATCAGCATTACAACGACATGGGCTTGCTCAGTGCGGTGCGCCTTAGTGCCGATGCCTATTATAATATCGTGACCGATAAAATCATTGCCGTGCCCAAGGGGACGGGGCAGTACCGCTGGATGATGATGAACATAGGCAAAGTGAAGATTCGCGGCATCGACCTTGCGGCTCGCATGGCATTGCGTCTGCCCGGGAATGTGTTGCTGGAAGGGGGACTCACCTATACCTATCAACGTGCTCAAGACTACACCAATCCTGCCGACAATAAGGACGGTGGCACCTACAAGGGACAAATCGCCTATGTGCCATGGCACAGTGGCAGCGCCACCCTGCATGGTGCGTGGCGAGACCTAGACCTGAACTACAGTTTCATCTATGTGGGTGAGCGTTATCACACAAGCGCCAATATCCGGGCCAACCATGAGCAGCCGTGGTACACCCACGACCTCTCGGCCAGTTACTCATTCCGTGTGATGAAACTGCAATGCAAGGTCACCGGCGAGGTGAACAACCTGTTCAACCAGCAGTATGACGTGATACAGAACTATCCCATGCCTGGACGAAACTATAAATTGATACTCAAAGTGGATATATGAGAACGATTCACAAGATATGTGCGGTGCTGCTGGCGATGCTCGTGCTGGCCGGTTGTCGCGAGGAAGATGTGATTTTTGTCCCCGAGGTGGTGGAAATCGCTCAACCCGAGTTCAACGACGTGCAGGGCATGTATGTGCTCAACGAGGGCAACATGGGTTCCAATAAAGCCACACTTGACTATTACAACTTCTCCACCGGACGCTACACACGCAATGTGTTCGGCTTTGCCAATCCATCGGTGCCAAAGGAAATGGGCGACGTGGGAAACGACTTGGGCATCTATGGCAGCAAACTTTATGCCGTGATTAATTGCTCGAACAAGGTGGACGTGATGGACAAGATGACGGTGAAAAAAATTGGGCAAATTGATATTCCCAATTGTCGTTATATCAAGTTCTATGGCGGCTATGCCTATGTGACGAGTTATGCCGGTCCCGTAGAGATAAGAGAAGATTATGAGCAGCGCGGATTTGTGGCCAAGATCGACACCACCACACTGCAGGTGGTGGATACCTGTGTGGTGGGTTTTCAACCCGATGAACTGGACATTGTGAATGGTAAGATTTATGTGGCTAATTCCGGCGGCTACATGGTGCCCAACTACGAGAACACCCTCTCGGTGATCGACATTGCCACATTCAAGGAAGAAGAACGCATCCCTATCGCCATCAACCTGCAAGGTTGCAGGGCCGACAGTCATGGCACGTTGTGGGTGTCGTCGCGAGGAGACTACTACGAAAACTCCAGTATGCTCTATGCCTACGACACCCGTCACCACCGCTTACTGAAGGCGTTTGACACCCGTGTGAGCAGCATGTGGCTCGATGGCGACTCGCTCTATGTGATAGGGGTGCAGTTTAGTTATGTGACCATGAAAAATGAGGTGACCTACGCCATCATCAACACGGCCACACTGGAGCAAGTGGCCGATAACTTCATCACCGACGGAACCGAGCGCGACATCACTATTCCTTATGCCGTGGCGGTGCATCCCATCACCAAAGACATCTATGTGACCGATGGCAAGGACTATGTGTCGCCAGGCTGGCTGTTCTGTTACAGTGCTGAAGGCAAACTGAAATGGAGTGTGCGCACAGGCGACATACCCGGCCATTTTGCCTTCCTGGGAAAGAATATCAATGATTTTTGAAAATAATGTAGGCTATGAATTCAATAAAATCTTTTTTAATGGCTGCAGCGGCGCTGGCCTCGATGAGTGGTGCCGTGGCACAAAACATGCCGTTCATTACGCGTGTCTATGACTTTATGCCGGCTCCCGGCCAGTTTGTAAACATGTCACCGCAATACCGCGACGGTGACACCCGCGAGATGGTTTTGCAACGTGTAGAAGCGGCCATCTGCGGTTCAATGAAAGTGGAAGAGGGTGAATTGCCCGATGGTACCATCGTGCGCGACACGGTCATGACCGTGAAGCCTGGACTGATCAGCCTGGGCAGCTATGGCGGCTATGTGGTGTTCGGCTTCGATCACCCGGTGGTGAACGTGGCTGGCGAAATGGATTTTCAGGTGTTTGGAAATGCTTTCGGTTCCGACAGCCTAAAGGTGAGCGGCGGCAGCTGTGAGCCGGGCATCGTGATGGTGAGTCGCGACGTGAATGGCAATGGTTTGCCCGATGATGCGTGGTATGAACTGGCGGGCAGTGAATATAGCAACCCGCTCACAAAGAAGCATTTTACGATTACTTATTACAAACCTGCCAGTGATAAAGAGCCGGTACCAGACCCCAAGAACCCATTTTTAACTGATACCGAGTATGTGCACTGGACCAGCAATGATACCGATAGCCTTGCCGAGGGGTATGTGTTCAAAAATTCTTTCCACGCTCAGAGTTACTGGCCTGGTTGGGCCGAAGGTGAGACCTTGACCTTCACCGGTACCAAACTGCGTAATAACGCGGTGAACGAGAATCCTAACGGACAACAATACTGGGTGCAGTATTTTTTCGACTGGGGATATGTTGATAACCGGCCCGATTATATGTACGATGACTCAGCTCCTGCCAGCAATGCCAATATGGGCTTCAACATCGACTGGGCTGTGGATGACAGCGGTACTCCAGTGCATCTGAACAAAGTGGATTTTATCAAGGTGTATAACGGAATGTTGCAACAATGCGGTTGGCTGGGTGAGACCAGCACCGAGGTGTGCGGCGGCATCGATCTGCATCCCGATGCGGTGGCCGACCCTGATCCAGTGACCGTCACAGGTGACCTGAATGGCGACCACAAGGTGGATGTGTCCGATGTGAACATTGTGATTAACGTGATTTTAAAACAAGCCACAAGCCCCGAGCTGCAAGCGGCTAGCGATGTGAACGGCGACGGCAAAGTGGACGTGAGCGATGTGAATGAAATTATCAATATTATACTGAAAGTTTAATCTCTAAAACACAGTTATTTATGAAAAAAATTTTTACTTTGTTTGCAGCCGCATCACTGGTGGCTGGAATGAGTGCAAAAGCCGAGGTAATCACTCTGGACTTGACTAATCCTGCAAATCCCGAGACCATTGAGTATGCCGAGGATGGCACATGGACCGAGACTTTCAATGAGCAGATTCCCTACATTGAGTTCTCTCCGTTCATGTTCTCGCACATTTTGAGCGGTTCATCGTGGGGTGGCGCGTACTGGGATGGTTTTACTATTACCAAAAGTGGTGACACCACTGACTGGTATTCGGAGGATGGCAACTGGATTGCTCACCAGTGGTACAGCATCACCGGTGGCGGAGTGAAAACCGAGAACGGCGAAATCGTGGCCGAGAATGGCATCGCTCAGGCCGATGCCGATGCTCCTTTCCTGGTGGGCTACTATGGCTCGGATTATGCCGGTGCCGCTTACGAAGCCTGCAATGTGATGTTTAACGATGGTCTCCAGTATAAGGTGAATGGTGTGTATGTGACCAATCACACCTGGCCTTACTACAGTTATACCAATGGTGACGGTTTTGCCCGTGCATTCAATCAGGAAGGTGACTACTTCAAACTGATTGCCCACGGCATCGATGCCGACGGCCAGGAGACCGGAACGGCCGAGTTTGTGCTGGCTAGTTACAATAATGGCCAGTTGCAGGCGGTGAACGAGTGGACCTGGTGGGACTTGTCGGCTCTGGGCACGGTGGATCAGATTAATTTCACCATGGATTCTTCCGATAAGAGTCAGTGGGGTATCAACACGGCCAAGTATTTCTGCCTGGATAAGCTGCAGGTAGAAACTCCCGTTGCTACTGCTATCAGCGAACCTGTGGCTCAAAAGACCGTTGCCGCTGTGAGCTACGTGAACCTGGCCGGCCAGACCAGTGACGTGCCTTTCGACGGCGTCAATGTGAAGGTGACCCGCTACAGCGACGGCACAACTTCAACCTCTAAGGTGATCAAGTAAGAACAGGAGACTCAGTCATAAATTCGCATAAAGAAAAGTGCGCACCTGTTTTCGGCGCGAGTTGATTGTTGAGAAAAATGATATCTGATAATCAGTGATTTACCTGAAAACATTTGCAAAATGGCGTGTCCCATGCTATCTTTGCATATGTTTTTGCGTAGAAGAAAGAATAAATCGGGCTCTGAAAGTGTTCAGGTAGTTGAGAGCAATCGTTCTGGATATAAGGTTATTAAGTCGTTTGGTTCTTCTCGTGACGAGTCGGAACTTCGTTCGCTCGAGCGCAAGGCGCAACAGTGGATTGACGACCAGCGTGGACCGAAGTTGCCATTTTCCTGGGAGACGGACGACATCATTACGGACTTCATGTCCACATTGGCCAACTCTCAAGTGAGGGTGTATGGCCCGGAGTTGGTTTACGGCTCGCTGTATGACCGGATAGGCTACAACGCCATCGATGACGAGATGTTCCGGCATCTGGTTGTGTGCCGTCTGTTCAATCCTGGCAGCAAGTTGAAAACCATCGACTACATGAGTCGCTATCTCCATGTGAACAAGTCGGTGGACAGTATATACCGGTTCATAGACCGCCTTTCTCCCGCCGAGGGCTGCGGAGTCAAGCATCAGGTAGAACAGATAAGCTATGCCCAGACGCTGAAGGTACTGGGCGGGAAAGTGGGTGTCGTGTTCTACGACATGACCACCCTGTACTTCGAGGCCGCCGACGAGGACGACCTGCGCCTGTGCGGCTTTTCCAAGGAAGGCCGGCACCGTAATCCCCAGATATTCCTCGGGCTTCTTGTGGCCATGGGCGGCAACCCGATAGGCTACGAGATATTCGAGGGCAACATCCACGAGAGCCGGACTCTGATTCCGATGGTGGAGTCGCTTGCGGGCAGGTTCGGTTTCGAGCGCCCAGTCATCATTGCCGACGCGGGTCTTCTGTCCAAGAAGAACCTTGAGGCTCTTGATGCGGCGGGATACCAATATATATTAGGAGCCCGTCCGAAGAACGATTCTGTCAAGGTCAAGAATAAAATCCTGTCGATGCATCTCGAAAGCGGCCAAGTGCGCTCATTCACGCGGGAGGACGGTCGGCGAGTGGTCGTGTCGATGAGTGACAAAAGGGCGCGCAAAGACGCCAAGAACCGCCGGGACGGGCTCAGGCGGCTGGAAAAGAAATTGGGTGCCGGCAAGCTGACCAAGAGCAACATCAACAACCGAGGCTACAACAAGTATCTGCACATGGAGGGAGAAATCAAGATCTCCATCGACTACGACAAGTTCAATGCTGACGCAGCATGGGACGGAATCAAGGCCTATATCACAAATTCGAAACTCTCCAAGCAGAAAATCATCACCAACTACCACAACCTCTGGTTCATCGAGCGGGCTTTCCGCATGAACAAAACCGACTTGCGCATACGCCCAATCTACCACCGCCTGCGCAACCGCATCGAGGGCCACATCTGCATCTGCTTCACCGCCTACACCATAATGCTCGAGCTTGAGCGAAGAATCAAGAAGGCCAACGCGCCATTCTCGCTCAACCGCGCAAGAGATTTGACCAAGAATATCTATTCCATCACCTACACTCTGCCCGAGACCAAGAAAGAGAAGACAACCGTGCTCAAAATGTCAAACGAGCAACAAATACTCGTGGAAATCGCTCAAGGCTGATTGGCGTGTCCCATTGCGGAAAACAGGTGTAATAACTGAAACTTACTTCATATTTTTTCATTGCAGGCATGTATCGTGGTTTCACTCTTCTGTGGCAAAAATCATGCCACATTCCTGCATCTCACCCATGACATGGAGAAAAAGTAAAACAATGGCAAAAATGGATAC
>JAGAYZ010000007.1 GCA_017940245.1 Muribaculaceae bacterium
ATTACTTGAGAAAATAGTGTTATCTTTGCCATATCAAAGGAGGTTGAAGTGATTTGGTCGTCACTACGAAAGTAGTATTTTTCTACTTTCTTTTCAACTTCCTTTGTCTTTTTCTGAAAATTTTATTTAGGACAATATTGTAGTTAAATCTATAATTATACTTAAATTTTTGGTTGATTGAAAATGAAATGTTATATTTGTGGCGATTTTTGTAATTAATCGAAACTAAACTAAAACATAACCAAAATTCTTAGCGACATGAAGAAATTGTTATTATTGTGCGCGATGATGCTGACCATGGTTCAGGCTGTGGCCATCCCGGCGGTGCCAAAACCGGCCAATCTGCGCAATGCCCAGGGTGCTCAACTTGATGTGCGTCTGCACGGCGACGAGTTCTATCATTATTACACCACCAGCGACGGATACACCGTGCTCCGCAACGAGCAAGGCGGGTGGGACTATGCCCGCAAGCAGGGCGACAAGCTTGTCTCTACGGGCGTTCAGGCACACAACGAGTCGATGCGTAGCCCAGTGGAACGCCAGTTGATAGCCGCCATCAACAAGCGTCTCACCGATGCTTCGATGGTGGCCCAGGCTGGCAAGAACCGTGCCCAGGCCCATGGCAATCGCGTGGAGCGGTTTAACTACAAGAGGTTCCGTGGACTGATTATCTTGATTGAGTATACCGACATGAGTTTCGGCATGAGCAATCCTAAGGACTTCTACACCCACATGGTGTGCGACCGCAACTACACGGGCTACACCGTGAATGGCCGCAAAGTGAACTGCCCGGGCAGTGTGCGCGACTACTACTACGACCAGTCGGGCGGCCTGTTCGACCCCGCATTCGATGTGGTGGGTCCAGTAAGGGTGAACTATGCCAGCACTGCACATCGCGGCACAAGCGGCAGCGCCAATATCTTCTCGGCAGCCATGAAGGCCGTTGATGACCAGGTGGATTATACGAGATATGATGGCGACGGCGATGGCACCATCGACATGGTGTTCTTCATCGGAGCCGGTCCGGCAGCGTGCTACGAGGGCAACGACGACAACTTGCTGTGGCCCCACAAGCACATGTTCATCCTGCAATCGCTCTTCACCCGCTACGATGGCATGCGTCCCTACGACTATGCGTGTGCCACCGAAATCTACGGCTGGCAAGACACTCCATCGTCGCTCGAGACGCAGGGCATAGGTGTGATTTGCCATGAGTTCAGCCACGTGCTAGGATTGCAAGACCACTATGATGCCGACTACACCAGCAGCGGTGGCGAGTGCCACACACCCGGCTGGTGGGACATCATGGCCGACGGCCCCACAACCGATGCCGCCCGCACGCCGCCTGCCTATTCGCTCTATGAGCGCTGGTCGCTGGGCTGGTGTAACCCCACAATCATCAACAAGAAAGGCATATACACACTCAATGCCATTGACGGCACAAGCGAGGGGTGCATCTTGCGGTCGCCCGACAGCAATGAGTACTTCACCCTGGAAAACAGGCAGAGGACCACCAAGTGGGACAAATTCTTGCCCGGTCATGGCATGCTCATCACGCGTGTCGACTCTAGCGATGTAACCACCGCATGGGGCATGAACAAAGTGAACGTGAACCCTAGCCACATGCACTTGCAACTGCTGCGCGCATGGAACAATACCGCTCTCGACGACCTCGACAGTGATCCGTTCCCCGGCACCAAGAAGGTGACCTCGATTACCAATAACACATCGCCCAACCTGATTACCTGGAGCGGCAAGCGCAATGCCTATAATATTCTCAACATCCGCGAGACAGGTGGCAAGATTTCATTCGAGGTGGTGGGCGATGGCGAGACATCGAGTGCCAAGAGACTGGTAGAAACCTTCGATAAACTGCCTCTGACTATGGCCAATGGCGACGAGGCGATGGGCGACATTGCCAAGTGGAAGCTGACGGGAGCCACCATTGCTAATTACAACAGCAGCCGCCAGGTGTCGATGACGTTGCCCAGCGCTGTGCAGACCACCACGCCACTATATTACAATGTGTCGCAGGTTGAGGCCACCATTTCCAATTCAGGAAGTGCTGCCAAGTTTTCTCTCTACTACTCGATTGATGGTGGAAATTCATGGACTGTCATGACCGCTTCCGACGGCAGCAGTCAGTTGCAAGTGGGAACCTCGGCCACCGTTACGGCCACCTGGGATGCCAACTTCGACAACACCATGCCTGTGCTGTATCGCATCGTGATGGTGGGTGGCAGCAAGACTGCAGCAAGTTACATTGATAATTTCACCATTTACTATGAAGGCGAGGCCGGCGAACCCGAAGTGAGCGACACCAAGTTGCTGGAAACCTTCGAGAAACTCCCCACCACCCTGGCCAACGGTGCAGAGGCGCAGGGCGACATTGCCATGTGGAAACTGGGTAATTCCACCATTGTAGATTACAATGGCAGCCGCCAGGTGTCGTTGACGTTGCCTAGCCTGGTGCAGACGACCACACCGCTGTATTATAATGTGATACAGATTACAGCGAAAATCACCAACCCGCAGACGACGCCAGCCAAGTTAGCCCTATACGGCAGTGACGACAATGGTGCCACATGGAATCCTATCGCTAATACAGCCGGTGAGAACCAGTTTGTTGTTGATGCAGCCACTACACTGCGCGCAGTGTGGGATGTGAACTTCCTCAACACGCAGGCCATGCTCTACCGCCTGGCCATGGTGGGCGGCACAAAAGAGAGGCCGTGCTACGTGGATAACTTCACGCTTTACTACACCGGTGAACCAGGCTCGGGCCAAGTGACAGGCGACGTGAACGGTGACGGCAAGGTGGATGTGGAAGACGTGAACTGCATCATCAACGTGATTCTGAAGCTGAATAGCGACAACCAGGCTTTGGCCGACGTGGATGGCGACGGCAAAGTGGACGTGTCGGACGTGAACGCCGTGATCAACATCATCTTGAAAGTGTAAGGAATCGATGTGGCCGTGTGCTAATCACGGCCCGACGATTTGCGGCGGGCGAAGCGTGCCTTCAAGCGTTTCCAGCCGTCTACACCTAGAATAGTGAGGCCGCCATACTGGAAAGTTTTGGCCAGCCCGAATAGCACTACCCACAGCGCGCCTTTGGCTTTTGCGCTGATGGGTAGTGCCATTTGTGCAAACGAGAGAATATAGAATGGTATGCACAGCGCCAAGACGATGACGCCAGTGCGAAACGACAGGCCGCTTAGCCACTGCTTGCATCGCTGCCACCGGCTGTTGCTTTTTTCTTGTTTTTCCATTGTGTGGCGGTTTGTGTGGGTTGTGCACAAGTTGTTTCTAGCTTTTGAAAAAAGAGGAGTTCTACTGGTTTTTGCTGGCTTTTACCCAGACGGGATCCTCATCCATAACGGGTTTGTTCACGGCCATTACTCCTGATAAATTATGGGGAGTGTAGGGTTCTTCCAGGTAGTGGATGTCGTCGGCCGTGAGATGCACGTCGAGCGACTTCACCGCGCCTTCGATGTGGTGCAGTTTAGTGGCACCCACGATGGGCGACTCCACTTTGGTGAGCAGCCATGCCAGCGATATTTGTGTCATCTCCACACCATAGCGGTCGGCCAGTTCCACCACGCGTTGCACGATGCGGCTGTCTTGCTGCTCTGTAGCGTCATATTTGAAGTGCATGAACGCGTCTTCGGTCTGCCGCTTTGAGGTTTCGCCAGGGCGCTTGGCCAGCTTGCCGGATGCGAGTGCGCTGTAGGGCGTCATGGCGATGTTGTCTTCTCGGCACAGCGCAAACATTTCTCGTTCTTCCTCGCGCATAATGAGGTTGTAGTGGTTTTGCACGGAGATGAATTTTGCCCAGCCGTGCTTTTCGGCCAGCGCGTTCATTTTTGCCAATTGATAGGCGTAGGCATTGGCGATGCCGATGTAGCGCGCCTTGCCGGTGCTCACAGCCTCGTTCATTCCCTCGAGAATCTCCTCGGCCGGCGTTTTGTAGTCCCAAATGTGGTAAATGTAAAGGTCTACATAGTCCATGCCCAAGTGCTGCAGACTGCTGTCGATGGAGTGCAGCACATGGTCTCGGCCATTGATGCCTTGCTGGATTTCGTCGTCGGTGCGAGGCAGGAATTTTGTAGCGACAATTACGTCTTCACGCTTGGCCATATCGCGCAATGCGTGTCCCACATATTTTTCCGATGTGCCTAATTGATAGGCGATGGCCGTGTCGAAAAAGTTCACGCCCAGATCGAGCGACCGGCTAATGATTTCTCTGGTGTGCCCTTCGTCGATTGTCCATGAATGTTGGCCTATGCTAGCGTCGCCAAAGCCCATGCAGCCGAGGCAGATGCGCGACACGTTGAGTTCCGAATTTCCTAGTCTGACGTATTCCATATCATTTGCGTATTAAATATCATCTTCGGGTGTTTAAAATTTGTAATCTCATAAAAACCATAATATAAGCAGGCTTTTGATACAATTTATCAAATGAAAGAAAAGACCCTGCAAAATCACCTGACTTCGGCAATGCGTCACCCAAAGTCAAATTTGGGTGATTTTGTTGTCGAAAAGTGGCATGATTGACCTATGTCGGTCGGTCAGGAACATGGTCTTGGTGAAGAATCCGCCGTTCTCTGGCATGCGGATGCGCATGG
>JAGAYZ010000058.1 GCA_017940245.1 Muribaculaceae bacterium
ACGGAGGAAATACGCCCCATTTTTGCCATTTTGCCGTCACAGCTCGGTCTTTACCTCATGAGAATCGAGTGTACAGACAAAACAAAGAAAAAACAGCCGCCTGAAAAATATCCCATTCTCAGGCGGTTGATTTGCAAAGAGGGTGAGCCATAACTTCATCGATGACACACCCTCATTTACTGTTGATGCTAGGGCTGATTAGTAGCCGAAGATGTCTTCAAGGGTGAGACGCTTGATGGGACCGATTTTTTCCAGACCCTTCATGTCAAGTTCCTTCTCGTCGCCCAGGATAAGGTAACGGTAGGGTTTACCAGCCATGTTGGTCTTCTCAAAGTTGACCACGTCTTGCAGCGTCAGGCTGGGCAGGGTCTTGTAGACCACCGAGTTGATGTCGTAGTCCAGTCCCATGCGCTGGGCGGCGATGTAACTCCACAGCACATTGCCACGCACAGTGCGACGGCTTGCCAGCTTCTTCATCATCGACTCCTTGGCCAGGTTGAAGGCAGCCTCGCTCTGCGGAATCTCACCCACAATATTGTTGAATTCCTTCACGCAGTCCATCATTTTGTCGTTCTGGGTGATAATATAGGTCATGGCATACTCGGGATGCTTGACCTCGCTGGGCTGGCGATAATAGGCGGCTGCCGAATAGGCCAGACCGCGTGCCTCGCGCAATTCCTGGAACACGATGCCGTTCATGCCACCGCCAAAGTACTCGTTGAACAGGCCGATGATGGCGGCATGCTCGGGGCTCCACTGGCGGTTCTCGTTGTGATACTGAATCATGTAGATGTTCTTAGCCTCGTAGGGGGCGAGCAGAATCTCGGTCTGTGGCGTGGTCTGCTCCATGTAGTCCTGTCCCTTGGGCACATCGGCCAGACGCTTAGCCGTCTTGTGGTTGCGGTCGATGGTTGCGGTGAGGTCTTTCTGGCTCAACGGGCCATAGTAAACCACAGTGTGCTTCAAGCCCAGCAAGCCCTTGATGAGACCAACCAGTTCGGCAGGCTTGGTGTTGCGCAGTTGCTCGGCGCTCATGATGTTGGTGCTGGAGTTGCGTGGACCATACATGCCATATTCGCTCAGGCAGTTGAAGCAGTTCTCCTGGTTGGTCTTGGCATCGTTGCGTGCCTTGATGATGACCTCCACCATGTTGCGGTAAGCCTCCTCGTCAACCTTTGCGTTCTGTGCCAGGTCTTCGAGCAGAGCCAGTGCCTGGGGCATGTTCTCGTTCAGGCCCGACAGCGTGATATACGTCTCGTTGTCGTTCACGCTGAAACCGATGTTGCAGGCCAGGCTATACATGCGCTGCTTGAATTGGGCGACGGTCAATTTCTGTGTGCCCAGGTAATCCATATAAGATGCAGCCACATCGTAACGGTTGTCGGCTGTGCTGCCAAAGTCGAACTTGAACGTGAGCGAAAACAGGTCGTCCTGTGTGTTCTGCTTGTAGAGCAATGGCAGGCCCTTGCCGGTCTTTGCCACGGTCATTTCCTTCTTGAAATCGACAAATTGCGGCTGGATGGGCTTCACCGTCTCGCCCAGGATGTTGCGGACAAAGGCGCTCTGCATGTCGCGGTTGGTGGGAATGGGCGTGATGGCAGGTTTGTCAATCTTCTTGGCTGTGGTGTCCTCGCCCATGCGCTTATAGACGCACACAAAGTTGTCGTTGAGGTGGCGGCGGGCAAAGTCCACAATCTGCTGCTTGGTCATGCCTGCCATGCGGTTGAGTTTGCCCACTTCCTGTCCCCAGTCTACGTGGTTGATGTAGGCATTAACCAGCTGGCGCGCACGGGTGCCGTTGCTGTCCAGCCCACGCAGGTAGTTGAGCTTGAAGTTGTTGACTACACTCTGCAGCAGGTCGTCGGCAAAGTCGCCCTTGCGCAGTTTCTCAATTTCACCCAGCATGAGTTCGCGCACTTGCTCGAGCGACTGTCCCTCGACCGGATAACCCAGAGCCATGAACATGGAATAGTCGGTCATAGGGTCGGAAAAGGCACCACTTTGCATCACTTTGTGCGGCTGGTTCAAGTTCAGGTCCATCAGGCCGGCGCTGCCGTTGGCCAGCATGTCGGCGATGATTTCGATGGTGTCGTTTTGCAGTGATGCACCACCGTCGAACCGCCATCCCAGAGCCACAAATTCGGCCTCTTGTCCCACGATATTGGTATCGATGGGGGCGGTGATGGCCGGCAGCGGGGCAAACTCGGGACGGGTCAACTGCTTGTTGGGCTTCCAGCTGCCGAAGTGCTTCTCGAGAATGGCGATAACCTCGTCGCAGTCGAAGTCACCGGCCATGATGATGGCCACGTTGTTGGGGCAGTAGTAATTGTTGAAGTAATTCTTGATGTTGGTAATCGAAGGATTCTTCAGGTGCTCCTGGGTGCCGATGGTGGTCTGCGTGCCATAGGGATGAGTGGGGAACATCTTGGCGTTCATAGCCTCGAAGAGTTTCCACTGATCCTTGGCGATGCCGATGTTATACTCCTCGTAGACGGCCTCGAGCTCGGTGTGGAATCCGCGGATGACCATATTCTGGAAACGGTCGGCCTGGATGCGCGCCCAGCGGTCCACCTCGTTGGCCGGGATGTCCTCGGTGTAGCAAGTCACGTCGGTGCTGGTATAGGCATTCGTGCCTATGGCGCCTATGCCTGCCATGAGCTTGTCATACTCGTTGGGGATGTTGTACTGTGCGGCGAGTTGCGACACGCTGTCGATTTCGTGGTAGAGCACGCGACGGCGTTCAGGATCGGTCACCTTACGGTACTCCTCGTAGCGGCGCTCGATGTCGGCCAGCAGGGGCACTTCGGCTTCATAGTTGCTGGTGCCAAACTGCTTGGTGCCCTTGAACATCAAGTGCTCCAGATAGTGAGCCAGACCGGTGGTCTCGGCCGGGTCGTTGCGTGAGCCCGTGCGCACGGCAATGTGTGCCGCGATGCGCGGCGACTGCTTGTTAACACTCAGATACACTTGAAGACCATTGCTCAGTGTGTAGCATTGCGTCTTCATAGGATCTCCAGCATAAATCTTGGGCGACGGCACCTGCGCGAAGGTCATTGCGCTTGTCAGTGCCATCATTGCGACCGCTAGGGTCAATTTAATCAATTTCATACACGATTTATTAAATTTAGTTGTTAAGATATGGAAGATTGTTCGTTTACGGTGACCACGTGTGGCGGTTGTCCGACATTCAGATATAGCAAGAACCCTTGCACCTGCTCGTGTCCCATCTGTCGCAAGCGGGTCATGTAGTCGGTCACTTGGTCGTAGTCTTTCTTGCGTGGAGTGCCGGTCTTGTAGTCGATTACAATCAGGGTGCCGTCGGGGCGGCGCACGATGCGATCGGGACGCTTGACCTCGTTCTCGACCGGGAAAATAATGGGACGTTCGTTATATACCGTGTTTTCGTCGGCAAACCAGCTTGCGGTATCGGGGTGAGTGAAAAGCTGCTCCAGTTGCTGCTCGACTTGCTGTACGCTCCACTGGCTGTTGCCGGTGCCTATGATGCCGTGATACTCACCATAGCGGATGGCGCGTGGTGCATCACTGCGATACTCAATCAAGCTGAGCACGCCATGCAGCCGCAGACCCTCGCGGCGGCTCTCGGAAATCTCACGTGGCAGTTTCACGTTCACCTTGCTGGGCTTGGGAGCCACGTAATAGGGCGGCATGTCAATGACGGTGACGTCTTTGTCGACTTCCTTGATGGGCTTGCGGTCGTGCCTGGGTTGGCCCATTTCGTAATAGCCTTGTGATGTCAATGTCATGCCGGGGATGTCCTTGGCCTTACGGCCCAATAATTGTCCGGCACGTTCGTGCTCGCCCTTGGCAGGCTTGGAAAATGCAAAAATGTGCAGTTCTTCGCGTGGGCGAGTGAATGCTACATAGGTTTTGTTCAGGTTGTCGATGAGTGTGCTGGATTGCTGTTCATCCACAAAATGAGCAAATCGCTGCTCGCCGGTGTAGAGAGTGGTGATGGCTTTCTTGCTCACGGGCAGCAATGGAGGCACCAGACTGGGATCATAGTCCACCCCCGGCACATCACCAAGGATTGCGGCACCATCGTTGTTTTCGTTCCAGAACTCGCTAGGCATCCAGTAAAGGTTTTCGTTGCGGTTCTGGTCCATTTCCCAGTTGGCAAAAGGAACCACCACGCAGTCAAATTCCAGCCCCTTAGATTTGTGGATGGTCATCACTGTCACGGCATCGCCCATGGCCGTGGAAGCCACGGTGAGTTTGTCTTTGTGCTGGTCCCAGTAGCGCAGGAACTCTCGCACAGTGCCTCCCGGCGAAGAAGCCGAGAACTTGTTGACACAAGTTTGGAATGCGAGTAGGAAGGCGGTATCGGCGGCCGTCGATTGGTCCATGATACATCCCAAGATGTGTTCCACGATGTTAACCAGCGTGAGCAGGTTGGTGCTGGGGTCGGGCAAGAGCCGTTGCAGTTCCTGCGCATAGCCGGCCAGGAGTTCTTCGAGGGGCGTGTTGCGCTCGCTGGGAATGGCTGCAAAGCTCTGTTCCAGCAGTTGGCCGGCTTGTGTGGCATCCACTTTGCCAGCTTGTGCCAGTAGCTTGATGAACTGGCTCAGTGAACGGCTGATGCGCTGGTCGTTGAGCCGTTTCTTGCTGGCACGACTACCGATGGATTCCTTGAGTTGTTGCTCGTCGATATCATCATCGTCGTGAAGATTATATTGCACTAAATCGATGAAACGCAGCATGCTGATGATGCGGCGCACCGTGGGCGCATTCTTGAGCAGCATAGACTCGTCGCTCATCACGTTGATGCGTTCATGAGGAGCGGCTGTGAGGTTGTGTTCCAGCAGACGCGAAACCACATCCACGCCCTCGGCATTACGCGAGACAAGAATGCCTATCTGGTTCCAGTGGTAGCGCTCGTGCAGTTGCAGCAAATAAGTGGGCAGGTCGTTGATTACCGTCTCGGCGTTGTCGATGGGGTCTCCGTCCTTGTCGCACGGAATGATGCGTACAAATCCGGCAGGCTCTGTTTTGTGCTTAAGCTGTTGGAAATCATTGAGATGTCCCGTTGGCATATAGGTGCGTCGCACGGTGTCGGCCACCATGCCCGTGTCGCTTGCCGGTGCGTAGTGCTCAATCAAGAGGCGGAACAGCTCGTTGTTGAAATCCACCACCGCCGGCAGGCTGCGGAAGTTGGTGGGCAGATTGTCGAAATCCAGCTGGAAGCGCGCAAAATCCTTGTTGATGGCATCGCGGAACAGGCTGGGGTCGGCATTGCGGAAACGGTATATCGACTGCTTGGAGTCGCCTATGATCATGTTGAAATTGTCCTCGCCATGCGACAGGCTCTCGTAGAGCAGTGGCAGAAAATTGTCATATTGCTTGTGACTTGTGTCCTGGAACTCGTCTATCATGTAGTGGTTGATCCAGGTGCCCACGCGTTCATAGATGAATGGAATCATGGTGCTCTCGCGCCGGGTGGCATCGCCCACAAGGCGTGAAATGAGCTCGTTGGTGTCGGCAATGAGGATGGAATTGGTTTCCTTGCGGTAGTCTTCCAACTTCTCGTCGATGGCTCCCAGCAGTCCCAGCAGTCCCAGGTTGTCGATCATGCTGTCGAGCAATGAACGGCGGCAAAAACAATGCGAGATGTCGCCCACCAGCTGCACGATTCTATTCACCACATCGAGCGAGGGGACCTGGTTCTTCTTGAACGAACCGCACACGCCATCGGCATCTATTCCTATTAAAGTGTTGCTCAAATCTTTATCTTCAGCCATTTTGTTGGCTAGAACAAAGGTTTTGAGCACCTTGTTGCCGCTCAGCGAATCTGGGTCTATACCATGGCTGTTGAGCAGGCGATCCAGTGCGCCGTTGAAATCGTTGCGGTAGCGCTCATCGTAGTATTTGCGCGCCGTGACCAGCTGTTTGACAAATTGTTGAATGTGCGACAGGTCGGCAATGCGTTGTCCGTTCTCATCGGTGCGGCTTAGGAAATCGCGTATTTTGTCTAGTCGCGTGCGAAATAATTCGGAATTGATTTTGCGCGCGAAGTCGGGCAGTGATTTATTGAGCAACTGCCGCCAGTTGCGTGATTGCTCCACATTGTTGCGGATAAAATCTTGCACCCAGTGCTCGATTGTGTGTCCCACCAGGCTAGAGTGTTTACCCGTGCGATTGCGTTCGCGCCCCAGCGAAAGCAGGAAGCTGTGCACGGCGGTGTTCACCGCATGGTCTTCATCGATTTGAAGTTCGTAGTTATAGTCGCGGTCGAGTTCACGGGCGAAACAGCGCAAGATAGACTGGAAAAACGAGTCGATAGTGCTCACCATGAAGGTGGAGTAATTCATCAAAATTGAGTTCAAGGCATCGCCGGCAGCCTTTTGCAGTCCTTGAAAGGCCTCGGGTGTGCAGCGCTCTTTAAAATAGTCGCAATAGTCCGACTTGCTCACGTCTTGTGAGAGCTGATACAGTTCCTTGACGATGCGATGCTTCATCTCGTCGGTGGCCTTGTTGGTGAACGTGATGGCCAAGATGTGCTTGTGGTAGTCGGGCCGTTGCCGCAGTTTGAGCAAGCCGCCTGGAGTGGTGGGTTTCAGCAGCAGTTGCTCAATATACAGTTTAGTGAGTGAATAGGTTTTACCAGATCCGGCAGAAGCCTTAATCACCAGTAGTCCTGCATGTGAGTGTGTCGTTTCGTTCATGCTTTCATGGTGTGATGTTATTTTACTTTAAATCCCATTGTGCGCAAGTGAGTCATCACCTTGTCGCGCTGGTCGCCCTGGATGAGTATCTCTCCGCCACGAGCCGAGCCGCCCACGCCACACAGCTGCTTGAGTTCGCGGGCCAGGTCTTTGAGAGCATCGTCGTCGCATTTCAGGTCGGTAACCAGAGTGGCTACTTTTCCGTGGCGGCCTTTCTTGTCGAGCATCACATGCACCACTTCTCCGGCTTGTTGCGAGCGGGCATCGGCGCGTTCAGGATTCTCTTGTGCAGCATCGGTTTCTCCATTTTGTGGCAAGTCCAAGCCGAATGCGGCACCCAGTTTTTCTCTCCAGTCTTCCATGTGTTTGTTTTTTTCGGGGTAAAATTAGCAAAAATCGCTCGAATTGGCAAAGTTTTTGCATTAGAGTGAAGAAAAATGCCGAAAAATTGTGCCTATATCAAAAAATAGGCGTAATTTTGTCGGACGTTTTACTGAACTACATTTATCAACTTTTTTATTTTTAACTAAGATTATGGCATACGTAATTTCTGACAACTGTGTAGCATGCGGAACTTGCATGTCGGTTTGCCCCACGGGCGCAATCAGCGAAGGTGACATCTACAAGATTGATCCCGATACTTGCATCGACTGCGGTACTTGCGCCGATTCTTGCCCCAACGAGGCTATCGCTCCTGGAGCATAATCCACAGCGTAAAAGTATTTAATCGTAAACAAAGAGTTGCGAGCGGCCCTGTAGGCCATCGCAACTCTTCGTTGTTTTTTACGGGATGTTTACCGCTTGTGCTGAAAGTGGTGTCACTTTACCACTTTGGCCGAGGAAGTGGTGCCATCGGTGTAGGTGGTCACCTGGATGGCGATGCCTTCGGGATTAGCAATCTGCTGGCCGGCCATGTTGTAGTAGCGCACGCTAGCTACGCTCTTGTCGGCACTGATTTGGTCGATAGCTGTAGAAGGATCCAGTACGTAGGTAAACTCGGCTTCGGGCAAGAAGTCGTAGAGCTCGTTCTTTTCGCTACCCCATGAATTGTAGCTCAGCAGCGAAGTGTTTTGGCCGGTTTTTGCACCAAAATAATAGGTGGTTGCATAGTTGCCTGCTGCGATCACTTTAGTTTCAATCATCAAGTTTCCACCGTTGTAGGTGTAAGGCTCGTCCAGCGTGAATGTCATTTCAGAATTGACGTTCTTTTCGAGTTGCAGTGTGGCAACGGCAGTGGCGTTCTCATATTTCGTTGCACTGGGGAATGCGGTTTCATCCACCTCCTTAAGCGACAACTGCAGGGTGCATCCGTAGCGGATGATATCGCTTGCAAAGAATTTGATTTGAGAGATTTGGCCATTTTCCATGTTGGCCAGCATCTCGGCAGGATAAATCATTTGCGATGTGGTGCCTTCGGTGTCGGTGTACAGTCCATAAACAGGAAAGTTGGCGTCACGAGAGTTTTCATCGGCGTGTTGGCACACGGTGAGTGTTTCTGCGTTTGCTGCGGTCATCATCAGCCCGGCAGCAAAAAGAGTAAAAATTTTCTTCATATTAAAAAGGTTAATTAGTTAATAAAATAAATGAGCGTGCAAAATTACAGAAATAGTATTAAATATGCAAATTTTGCGGGGTATAATAGTGGATTGAGAGCAATGAAAAACTTTTAGTGTGACAAAAGAACCGTCCCTGTGTCACTTCAGGGCGGCGAGACGCTTGGTGTCGCCCACAATCCACAAGATGTCGCCCGGAAGGAACTCGAGGTCGGGAGTGGGGGTGATGAACTCGTCTTCGCCCCGTTGCACTGCCACCAGCAGCGACTCGTAGTCCTCACTCAGTCGAGCGTTTCTCAACTCTTTGTTGATGAGCGGTGAGTGCTCGCCGATGGTGAAATGGGTGAATTTCACATCGCTCGATGCCTGTGTGGTGACTTGCTCGCTGGCCTCGACCAGCGGAAGCATCTGCTGGATTTGCTCGTCATTGCCTATCACTCCAAGCACATCGCCCGGGAAAATGCGCATCTCGCCGGTGGGCACAGGATAGATGCGGCCGTTGCGCTGAATGTTGACCAGATTCACGCCATAACGTTGACGCAGATTGGCATTCTTGAGCTTCTCGCCCACGAACGGGCAGTTGTGCCCTACACGCATATATGCCACGTGCAAGTCGCTCACCAGATTGTTTCCGCGGCCGGTGCGGCGATTCTCTCTCTCGTTCACATTACCTATGAAGCGCTGCTCGACTTGCATGATTCGCGACTTGAAGCGCGGTGCCAGAACCAGGGCAAACAGCAGTGTTATGCCCAGTGCAATCACTACTGCCATCTCACTTGATGCTACATTGTAACCATATAGCACAGCCATAATGAAACCCGATGATATGACAAGACTGATGATAATCATGATCACGATGGGGACATTGGTGACCGTGCCCGACTCAGAAAAAAGTTTTTCCAGCTGGCTGCGCTTGGTCGATGGCAGGGTGATGGCCAGCAGGAATGGTGCCAGAGCCACAAGGGTGATGAGTGCACCCAATAAGCATCCCCAGTCCTCGCCCATGGCATTGATGAGGAGCGGCTTGAGCAGTGTGCGACTCAAGTGGGCCACCGCAAACGCAACGGCTGAATAAAGTACTACTCTCACGGCATAGCGTTTGATGATTGAACTCCACATTTGGCGTGACTCGCTTGTCTCGCTCTGTGCCGCCTGGTTGCTGTATCCGCTGAGCAAGCGGGTCCACGACGAGGGCAATAGCCGTTCCAGCCAGTTGTAACACGGATCGGCACTCTTGATGAAAAACGGTGTGGTGAACGTGGTGATGACCGAAACGGCCACAATGATGGGGTAAATATTATCTTGCAGCACACCCAGCGACATGCCCAGCGAGGCAATGATGAAAGAGAATTCACCAATCTGAGTGAGCGTGAAGCCACTTTGCAATGCCATCTTCAATGGTTGACCGGTGGCTAGCATGCCGAAGGTGCCAAACACAATCATGCCCACAATCACTACCAGCGACAACAGGGTGATGGTGCCGGCATTGGCCACGATGACAGCCGGATTCACCATCATGCCCACCGAGATGAAGAACACGGCGCCAAACAAATCTTTCACAGGAGAAATCACGTGTTCGATGCGCTCGGCTTCAACCGTGCCGGCCAGAATCGATCCCATTACAAAGGCACCTAACGCCATTGAAAAGCCGCTCTTGACCGAGAATATGGCCATCGAAAAACACAGTCCCATGCTGATGATGAGCAACATCTCGTCGCTGATGATGCGGCGGAAACGCTTGAACAGTGTGGGCAACAAAAAAATGCCAACGGTGAACCAGATGACGAGGAAGAAAGACAGTTTGAGCACACTCATGAGCATCTCGCCGCTCGCTACCGTATCGTTGATGGCTACGCTGGAAAGAAGCACCATCAGCACTACGGCGAAGAGATCTTCCACAATGAGCACGGCAAAAATCATAGGCACAAATTTGCGGTGACGCATGTTCAGGTCAGTGAGGGCCTTGATAATAATGGTGGTAGACGACATGGAAATCATGCCACCCAGGAACATGCTGTCGTCGGTAGGGAAGCCTAGCAGTTTGCCCACTACATATCCCAAGCCCATCATGCCCAGCACGATAATCATGGCCGTGATTAGGGCCGACCCGCCCACGTTGACCAGTTTCTTAAAACTAAATTCCAGACCCAGTGAGAATAGGAGCACGATAATGCCTATCTCCGCCCAGAACTCAATGTTGGCCTCAACGGCCACCGAAGGGAAAAACGAGAAGTGGGGGCTGGCAATGAATCCTGCCACAATGTAGCCCAGCACCACAGGCTGCTTGAGGGCCTTGAATAAAACAGTGGCAATGGCACCTAGCACCAGGATGAGCGCAAGGTCGAAAATGAGGCTTTCAATGTTGAGTGATTCCATGAACTTAAGTGTGTGTGATAATTGTGCAAGGGGGAGTCGTGATGGAGTAAGCCGGGAGGTTTACTCGCATTGCCAGTCGTCGATGGTCCGGGTCTCCTTGTTGATGTTCAGCCCCAGCAGTCGCACCGTGCGGCCGTCGTGGGCATACTTGACGGCATAGTTCTTGCCGCGCAACTGCTCCATGGCCGCGGCTGCCGTCTTGCCATATTTCAACTCCATCACATAGATGGTCTGCGGCAGGCGCAACACGATATCGACTCGGCCGTCGCTGGTGTGGTCCTCGGCGCGTACGTCGGCGCCATAAGACGCCAGCACCGCATAGAGTATTGCCTGATAGTGCCGCTCGTTGTCGTTGGCGATGTCGTAGGGGATGGCCGAGTAGAAGTCGCGCAACTTGGACATGAAATCCTCCAGGTCGCCATTACGCGCCAGCATGTGGTAGGCTTTCAACAGATATGTGCGCTGGTTGGGCGCCGGTTCAATGTAGTTCAGGAACGAACGGCCGAAACCCGTACGCACTTCCTTGTTGGGATAGCCCAGCGAATAGAGTTCCAAGTCTCGATCATAACTCTTGATGGTGAGGTAACCGCTCTGGTACAGCACCGGCACCACATCGGTAATCTCATCGGTGGGCCGGTTGAAACGGTCGCTTTCGGTCTGGATACACTCCATGTCGGGCAACTGCATGTCGTATTTGCGCAACAGGCCCAGCAGCCACGTGGGCGTGCCGCTCTCAAACCAGTAGTAATCCAGTTTCTTATACTGGAACACTTTCACCAGGCTGAAGGGGTTGAAAACATCCACCATGCCCTCACTGAAGTGGTAACCGTCGTAGTTCAACTTGAGGCGCTCCACCATCTCATCGAAGGTGCACTGGTGATATTCGGCCAGGTCGTTGATGCCCTGCCGCATCTGCGTGACCATCTCCTCGGTGCTGATGCCGCAGATGGTGTCATACTCGGGCTGCATGCTGATGTTCATCAGGTTGTTCAACTCGCTGAAGATGCTCAGCTGCGAGAACTTGGTGATGCCCGTCAGGAACACGAAGCGCAGTCGCTGGGCCTGAGCCTTGAGCGGGCTGTAGAGGTCGCGCACGATGTTGCGCACCTCGGTCAGCCGTTCCGAGTCGTCGAGGCAGTCGAGCATGGGAGCGTCATACTCGTCGATGAGCACCACCACGCGCTGCCCCGTCCGTTCGTAGGCCGCCTCAATGATACGTTTTAAGCGTGTGCCATAGGATGCTTCGGCAAGTGGTACTACATTGTATTTCTGTTCATAGCCATCAAGGATATCGTTGATTACAGAATGTAGGTTCTCTATCCGGGCATATTTGCCGCTGCTCATGTCCAGGCGCAGCACTGGGTATTGCGTCCACTCGGTCTCCAGTTGCTCAACAGCCAGGCCGGTGAACAGTTCCTTGCGGCCGCTGAAGTAAGCCTCCAGGGTGGATATCAGCAACGATTTGCCAAAACGGCGCGGACGACTCAAGAAATAGAACTTTCCTTCGTGAGCCATTTTGTAGATAAGTGCAGTCTTATCCACATAAACCATATTCATTTCCCTCAATCCGGGAAAATCCTGTTCTCCTACGGGGTAAACCAGCTTGCTCATGGCGATATGATATGTTTTAATCTACAAAGTTACTAATTAATTATGAATTATTAATTATTATTGGTGTCCGCTAAAACTTAAAAATCGATAAATGACCCGTCCGCAATGCCGATCAACAGGCGTTGCGGATGTTTTTTTCAAAAAAGTAAGCCCCCCTAATTGAAAAAATCGGGAAAAAGTGTGGGTTCCGGTGGCTC
>JAGAYZ010000059.1 GCA_017940245.1 Muribaculaceae bacterium
ATGCGGCATTAGGCCAAGTTTCCCTGGGTTATTCCCCTGCAGGGGGCAGGTTGCATACGTGTTACTCACCAGTGCGCCGGTCGTCATCAGAAGTGTTGCCACCCCCATGTTACCCCTCGACTTGCATGTGTTAAGCCTGTCGCTAGAGTTAATCCTGATCCAGGATCAAACTCTTCGTTGTAAAATATTCTTTTTTCTCTTTCTTCCAAAAGATTAAATATGAAACGCACAACTTTAATGAGCTGCTTCTGTCCCAGGCTTAGCTGACTTACTGTGTTACCTGTTCAAAAGAATTTCAGTGACGAGGACTCGGATTACCTTCCTTGTCTCTTGTACTTACAATTCCATCATTGCAAACATTTCAAAGATCTCCCGCCAAATTTTGGCGTCAAAAAAATCGCTCACTCATTTATTCAAGTCGTGAGGCGAAATCGTTGCAAAATTACAACCGATTTTTGACATGGCCAAATTTTTTGGCACTTTTTTTCGAAAAATTTTTCACGTCATTGTTTCGGCGTGGTCATTTCCGAATTGCGGGTGCAAAATTACTGCTGATTTTTGATATGACCAAATTTTCGGGCAACTTTTTTCAAACTTTTTTTCGTCAATTTTTCTATTCGCCTGACAAACAATACTATAGAAAATTGTAGTTTTTTCAAAAAATTGGGATTGCACTCAATTTTCATAAAAAATGGGCCTTTTCTGGCCCATTCATCATACGCTTGATTTTTTCTGTTCTATCACGATTATTTTTCGTTTCCTTGTTTTTTCAATTTCTTGCACAGCAGCCGACCAATGATTCGATTCCGCGCTACACATTATATATTATATATAAATGCGTCACTCAATGTAACCGAAGGCTCGGAGTTTGTTTTCCTGATTGCGCCAGTCGTTTTCCACCTTTACATAAAGTTCCAGGTAGACTTTCTTATCGAAAAAATTCTCTATGTCTTTCCGTGCCTCAATGCCCACGTGCTTGAGTTTGCGACCCTGATGACCGATGATGATGCCCTTCTGGCTGTCGCGCTCGACATAGATTACTGCCATGATGTGGATGGCGTGGTCGCTCTCGGTGTATTTTTCCACAATCACCTGTGTGGCATAGGGCACCTCTTTGTCGTAGGTGAGCAGGATTTTTTCACGAATAATCTCGGTCACGAAAAACCGCGCGCTGCGGTCGGTGAGCGCGTCCTTGCCAAAGTAAGGCGGACTCACAGGCAACAGTTCCACAATGCGAGCCATGAGATTATCCACGTTAAAATTCTCGGTGGCACTAGTTGGAAACACCTCGGCCCCGGGCAATAGTTGCTTCCAGCGGTCAATGAGCGCCAGCAGGTCGTCGTTACCTTTAAGCAGGTCTATCTTGTTGATGACAAGCAGAATGGGAATCTTCTCTCGCGCCACCTTGTCGAGAAACTCCTTGTTTTTGGTGGGCGTTTCCACCACGTCGGTCACATAGAGCAGCACATCGGCATCGACCAGCGCTCCAGTAGAAAATTCCAGCATGCTCTCTTGGAGCTTGAACTTGGGTTTGAGCACGCCGGGCGTGTCGCTGAACACAATCTGGTAGTCGGGGCCGTTGACAATGCCCATGATGCGGTGACGTGTGGTCTGCGCCTTGCTGGTGATAATGGACAGGCGTTCACCCACAAGGCGGTTGCTCAGTGTGGATTTTCCCACATTGGGATTACCTACTATATTGACAAAGCCTGCGCGGTGCGTTGCGCCTGTGGCGCGCTGCAGTGTTTCGTTGGTCGGTTGTTCCATGAGATGAATCGAGTTAGAATCAAAAAGTGCAGAAAAATTGAGATTCCTGCACTTTTGTTGATATGATGGTGAGTGCGGCGGCGAGGATCACTCTTCGTCGTCGGCTCCGGGTTGCATGTTGGTGTAGACGTTCTGCACGTCGTCGTCCTCTTCAAGCACTTCAATAAGAGCCTCAACCTCGGCGCGCTGCTCGTCGGTGAGTTCCTTGTACTCGGCCGGCTCATAGACCAGTTCCGAGCTCTTGATTTCGTAGCCGTTGTCCTCCAGATACTTCTGAATTTCGCCATTGGCCTCGAAGGGGCCACCCACCATGATTTCTTCCTCGTCCATGTCGAAGTCTTCGGCTCCGCAGTCGATGAGTTCCAGTTCCAGGTCGTCGAGGGTGATGCCGTCCTTAGGTTCCAGATGGAAGTAGCACTTGTGTGAGAACAAGAATCCCACGGTGCCCGAATTACCCAGGTTGCCGCCCTTCTTGTTGAAGTAGTTGCGCACGTTGGCCACGGTGCGGGTGGTGTTGTCGGTAGCCGTTTCCACGAGCACAGCGATGCCGTGCGGTGCAAATCCTTCATAGATCACTTCCTTGTAGTCGCCGGCATCCTTGTCGCTTGCCTTCTTGATGGCGCGCTCCACTGTGTCCTTGGGCATATTGGCGGCCTTAGCGTTGGCCATCAAGGCACGCAGGCGCGAGTTGGCTGTAGGGTCGGGGCCGCCGGCCTTCACGGCCATGGTGATTTCCTTTCCGATTTTAGTGAACGTGCGAGACATGCTGCCCCAGCGTTTCAGTTTTCTTGCTTTGCGATATTCAAAAGCTCTTCCCATTATATAAAGTTTTTAGTATGATTGATTTTCAGCGAATCTTGTCTGCCGCCATCAGTGGCGATTGCAGACGTTACATTCCATTCAACTTGCAAAATTACTAATTAATTATGAATTAAGAATTAAGAATTAAGAATTATTTGATACGGAATTTGATAACGCTGCAATTGTTCAGGCAGTAGGTGTAGTGGTTGTAGCTCTGGATGTTGTCGGGCAGCGGCTCCTCGAGGGCGTAGAAGCGCGCGTTCATGATGACATCTGTTGATTCATGATAATAATTACCTGCGCTTATTTCGAAGCGATGCGAGTGGCCACTTCGAAATAAGCGCAGGTTAATGTGTTGGAAATTAGCGGAGTTGTGCTCCAAGCTGAGTTTCCAGGTTCTTGATGACTTTCTGCATCACGGCATCAATCTGCTTGTCTTGCAGGGTTTTCTGGTCGTCTTGCAGGGTCATGCTGATGGCGTAGGACTTCTTGCCGGCGGCGAGTTTGTTGCTCTCATAGACATCGAAGAGGTTCACATCGCGTAGCAGTTTGCGGTCGCTGGCGATGACCACGCGGCGGATGTCGTCGTAGGTTACGGCACGGTCCACAAGCAGAGCCAGGTCGCGTCGCACGGGCAGCGTCTTGGGCAGGTCGTGGTACTTGATGTCTTTCTTTGCGGCAATCTTGCAGGCCCGCTTCCAGTCGATGCTGGCGTAGAACACGGGTTGGTCGATATCGGTGCGCTTGAGCAGCTCGTCGGTGACCACACCCAGGATAGCCACGGGGTGTCCGTCGTGGGTCTTATAGGCCAGTGCCGGATCGATGGTGTCGTCGGCCGTCTGCTCCTGTACCAGGCTATTCAAGTCGATGCCCATACCGGTGAGCACGTTCTCGAGTGCGGCCTTGAGGTCGTAGACGGTAACCGGGCGCACCTTTTCGGCCCATGCATCGCCGTGATTGTTGCCGCTGAGCCACATGCCCAGGTACTTGCCCTCGGTGTAGGGTGCCAGCACCTTGTCGGTCTGGTCTACACCCGGTTCATAGTGATAGGTCGTGCCAAACTCATAGAGGCGCAGGTTCTGGTTCTTGTGGTTGATGTTGCGAGCCACGCTTTCCAGCCCGCCAAACAGAAGCGTCTGGCGCATCACGTTCAAGTCACTGCTGAGCGGGTTCATGATGTGCACGCAGTTGGCCTCGGGATAAGCCTTAAGGTCGGTGTAATAGCTGGCCGGCGTGAGCGAGTTGTTCATGATTTCGTTGAATCCCACGGCGGTGAGCTGGTTGCTGATGTGCTCCTGCATGTCGTCGGCAAAATCGACCATGGTCTTGCTCGAAAGGCTGCTACGCACGTCGTCGTGGATTTCCACGTTGTTGTAGCCATACACGCGCAGGATGTCTTCCACCACGTCGCAAGGACGTTGCACATCGACGCGATAGGTGGGCACGGTGAGCTGCAAGCGGTCTGCCTCCTCGTTCACGATTTTGATTTCCAGGCTGCGCAAGATGCTCTTGATGGTGCTGTGCGGAATCTGCTTGCCAATGAGAGCGTCCACATAATCATATTCCAAATCTACCGAGAATCCGGCAAACTCGTGTGCTTTCACATCCACGATGTCGCCACAGATTTCGCCTCCGGCCAGTTCCTTGACCATGAGTGCGGCCAGCATGAGGTTGCGCACGGTCTCATTGGGGTCAATGCCGCGCTCAAAGCGGAACGACGCATCGGTGTTGAGGCCAAAACGGCGTGCCGTCTTGCGAATCCATGTGGGATGGAAATAGGCCGACTCCAGGAAGATGTCGGTGGTTTTCTCGGTCACGCCCGAATCCAGACCACCAAACACGCCGCCGATGCACATGGGCTCCTCGGTGTTGCATATCATCAGGTCGCGGTCGGTGAGGGTGCGTTCTTCGCCGTCGAGGGTGACAAATTTCGTGCCGCTTTTTACGGTGCGCACCACGATTTTGTCTCCCTTCACCTTAGCCAAATCGAAGCAGTGCATGGGCTGCCCCAGGCCGAGCAGGATGTAGTTGGTGATATCCACAATATTGTTGATGGGGCGCTGTCCCACGGCCAGCAACAGGTCTTTAAGCCACTTGGGACTTTCTTGCACCTTCACGCCACGAATGGTGAGACCACTGTAACGAGGGCAGGCCTCCTCGTTCTGCACTTCCACGGGGATAGCGCCATCGGGGCGGTCAATCTTGAACACGCCCACCGAGGGTTTCTGCAGCGTTCCCTTGCGGTCGTTCTGCTTGCACCAGGCGCTCAAGTCGCGTGCCACGCCATAGTGCGACGCGCCGTCGATGCGGTTGGGCGTGAGGTCCACCTCTATGAGCCAGTCGTCTTCCACTTTGTAGTAATCGGCGGCGGGCATGCCAGTGGGAGTGTCTTCGGGCAAGACGATGATGCCGTCGTGACTGCTTCCTACTCCGATTTCATCTTCGGCGCAAATCATGCCCAGCGACTCCTCGCCGCGCATTTTCGAGCGCTTGATGGTAAATTCCTGGTCGCCGTCGTAGAGTTTGGTGCCCAGTGTGGCCACAATCACCTTCTGTCCGGCAGCCACATTGGCGGCACCGCACACGATTTGCACCGGGTCGTTACCATCGCCCAGGTCCACGGTGGTGATGTGCAGGTGGTCACTATTGGGGTGGTCAATGCAAGTGAGCACATGTCCCACCACCAAGCCACGCAAACCGCCGCGGATGGTCTCGATGCGCTCCAGCGCACCCACTTCCAGTCCCAGCGATGTTAAGGCTACGCTCACCTCCTCGGGAGTGAGGTCGGTGTCGATATACTTCTTAAGCCATTTGTAAGATATATTCATAGTTAACTGATTTTTACTCTTACTTTTATTTCAACCTGCAAATTTACGACAAAAATTGCGATTTTAGCTCCCGAAGTTCAAAAAACTCCGTTCGACCATCATTTTTTTGCCATCTGACAGAATAATTGTAATTTTGTATGGCGAAATCAAGCCACCACACTATGCGACTGAACACGCTCTCTATACTCAACTACAAAAACATAGCCGAGGCGCGGCTGGAGTTCTCTCCGGGCGTGAATTGCCTCATCGGCAACAACGGCATGGGCAAGACCAACGTGCTCGACGCCATCTATTACCTGAGTTTCTGCAAGAGCTGCAGCAACCAGCCCGACACGTCGGCCATCCGCCACGGCGAGCCTTACATGATGCTGCAGGGCCAGTACACCCGTCGCGGTGCCGACGAAGACATCACCATCTCGCTACAGCGCGGCAAGCGCAAGGTGGCGCGACGCGGCGGCAAGGAATACCAGCGGTTGAGTCAGCACATCGGTCTGCTGCCCCTGGTCATGATTTCGCCCATGGACTGGGACCTGATTCGCGGAGCCGGTGAGGAACGCCGGCGACTGATGAACCAGATCATCTCGCAAGGCGATGCCGAATATCTCGACGCCCTCATCCGCTATGGAAAGGCAGTGGAACAACGCAACAGCATGATTCGCCACGAGATGCGCGACCCGTTGCTCTACGAGACAGTAGAAGCCGTGATGTGCCAGTGCGCCGGCGTGGTCCACGCCGCACGAGCTCGGTGGATAGAAGAGTTCACGCCACGCTTCTTGCGCTACTATCAGGCCGTGGCCGGCGAGCAGGAACAGGTGCAACTGCAATACGTGAGTGTGCTTCACGACATGGACATGGCGCAAGTGCTGGCGCAGAACCGCGAGCGCGACATGCTGCTGGGCTATACCAGCCATGGCGTGCACCGCGACGACATCGAGCTGCTACTTGACGGGCACAGCATGCGACGCACCGGCTCGCAGGGACAGTGCAAAACCTACACCATCGCCTTGCGACTGGCGCAGTTCAGCTTCTTGCGCGACGTGAATCCCACCACCCCCATCTTGCTGCTCGACGACATTTTCGACAAACTCGACGCCACCCGCGTAGAACGCATCGTGGAGGTTGTGGCCAGTGACCAGTTTGGCCAGATATTCATCACCGATACCAATCGCACGCACATCGACCAGATTCTGTCGCGTCTCGACGGCGACCATCGCATGTATGACGTCAACAGCGGCGTGTGCACCCCCCTCACGAAAGGAGGTGAACAGTGAAACGCACACAGGCCCGCAGCATAGGCGACATCATAGAGGGCTTCATGAAAGAAGAGAAACTCGACACACAAGTCGATGAGTACCGCGCCTGCGAATTGTGGCCCCGGCTGGTGGGACCAGGCATCAACCGCTACACGGTGAGCCGCGACGTGCGCGGCGGAGTGATGTATGTGCGCCTGTCGTCGGCTGTGTTGCGCAACAAACTGATGATGGGACGCTCATCGCTCATCCGGCGCATCAACGAGGCTCTGGGTCGCGAAGTGATTCACGAAATCGTTTTTCAGTAATTTATTAGAGCATCTATGGCAAACACAAAACACGGCCCCAGGGCACAATACCCGTTCTACTGCTCCACTGCGGTGCAGATGCGGTTCAACGACATCGACATGCTGGGGCACCTGAACAACAATAGTTATTTTCAAATCTACGACTTGGGCCGTTACGACTACCTGGTGAAACTGCACGGCGCCGGCACCGACGGCTCACATCCGCAACCGCAGGCCATGATAGTGAACTTGAACTGCTCGTTTCTGGCCCAAACCCGCTTCAATGAGCACATCGAGGTGCTCACCCAGATTGTGAGCCTGGGCGACAAGAGCTTCACCATGATGCAGCAAGTGGTGAACGTAGACACCGGTGAAGTGAAAAGTGAGTGCGAGAGTGTGCTGGTCTATTTCGACTGGGACACCGGCAAGCCGGCCCACATTCCCGACCACTGGCGCCGCGACATTGCCGCCGCCGAGCACCGTCCGATGTAGACAAGTTGATTGTAATGAACTTCAAGAGGGCACATTATCATGATGCACCCTCTTACTTTGTTAACTATTCTCTATGTTTCCCGTTACTTGAGCCAGCGGACAATTTCCTTGAAACTCGTCTTCTTGCCATAAAGAAGGATGCCGGTGCGATAGATGCGGGAGGCAATCCATATCATGCCGGCGGCGGTGGCATAGAGCAACACGATGCTCAAGGCCAGTTGCCAGAAGGGCACGTCGTAGGGCAACCGCACCATCATCACGATGGGCGACGTGAACGGAATGATGGAGCACCACACGGCCATGGGACCGCTGGGATTTTCCATGCATGCCATACCGGCATAGAGAGCCACAATCATGATCAAAATAATGGGAGTGGTAAACTGTGAGGCGTCGTTGGCCTGATCCACAGCCGAGCCGAATCCGGCAAACAGCGATGCGTAAAGCAGGTAACCGCCAATGAAGTAAAGTACAAAACACGACAGAATTTGGCCATAGTTCACACTCATCACCGCGTTCCACACGTTCACCAAATCCATATCGACCGTCGCGTCGTCCGGCATGTTGGCCTGAGTCATAGCTGTGCCGGGATCTACCAGCGCTCCCACTCCCAGCACCGAACCGGTTATGGCCGTTATACCCGCCATAACGACGGCCCAGATAGCCATCTGAGTAAGCCCCACCAGGGCCACGCCTATGATTTTTCCCATCATCAACTGGAACGGCTTGCAACTGCTCACTATCACCTCCACGATGCGGTTGGTCTTCTCCTCGATAACGCCATTCATAATCATGGCACCATACATGAGCACAAACATATAGGTGAGAAAAGCCAGCACCATGCCGATGACCATGGCTATTTCGGTCGAAGACTCGGTCTCACTGCCATCTTCACCCCATTTCACGCTCTTAACATCGATGTCCACATTGGCCTCGTCGATCATGCGCTGCAGGTTGGGCACGCCATAGGCCGCGATGTGGGCCTGAGTGATGGTATCGCTCAGCGCCCGTGCGATGTGCGACTTGAGCGAGACATTCACGGTCTTGTCGCTGTAGACCGTCACCTGCGCCGTACTGTCCACGTCGCGCGGAATCACTACCACGGCAGCCAGTGAGCCTGAAGTCTTGTCGTAGAATGCGCGCGGGTCGCCCACGCTGTCGGCCCGCATGGGCACAAAGGAATAAAGGTCGTTATTCTCGATAGCGGCGGCGTAGCGACCTGTCTCATCGATGACGGCCACCTGTTCCACATCACTTCCGGCATCGTTCAGATAACCTATCAGTAGGGGTAAAGCTATGACTAAAATCATGAGCACAGGCAAGAGGATTGTCATCACGATGAACGACTTGCGCCCTATCATCGACATGTATTCACGGGCTATAATCAGTTTTAATTTTTCCATAACAATTTCTAAAGCAAACAGATGAAACAAATGCCGCAACACACTGCGACTAGTTTTTATAAGCTTTTACCCTTTTACGGTTTCTACAAAAATCTCGTGCATCGATGGCAGCACCTCGTGGAAACCATTGAGTGTGTAATGGTCGTTGAGCCAGGCAATGGCCTCACGCACGGCAACTCCGTCGGCCAACCTGATGAGCGTTTCCTTGGAGCCCATAGCCGGTGGCAATTGTGTGTAGAGTCGCTCGCAGGGTTCCAGCGCCTGTCCTTGCGGCAAATCCACCGAAATGATGTTTTTCTTGTGAGTCTGACGAATCTCATCCACGCGTCCCTCGAGCACTACCTGCGAGTGGTTGATGAGCGAGATGCGCTCGCACACAGCCTCCACACTTTCCATGTTGTGGGTGGAGAACAGGATGGTGGCTCCCTCGCGGTTGAGCCGCAAGATTTCCACTTTGAGTTGATCGGCATTCACAGGGTCGAAACCCGAGAATGGCTCGTCGAAGATGAGCAACCGGGGCCGATGCAGCACCGTGGCGATGAATTGCACCTTCTGCTGCATGCCCTTGGAGAGTGCCTCCAGTTTCTTGTCGCGCCACTCCACCAGGTCGAAACGCTCCAGCCAGACCTGCATCTCTCTCACAGCATCGGCCTTGCTCATGCCTTTGAGGCGCGCCAGATACACAATCTGCTCGCCCACCTTCATTTTCTTATACAATCCGCGCTCTTCGGGCAGGTAGCCTATGTTGGCCACATCACCCTCGTTGATGGGATGCCCGTCCAGCATCACAGTCCCGCTATCGGGCCTGGTTATCAAGTTGATGATGCGAATGAGCGAAGTCTTGCCGGCACCGTTTGGTCCAAGCAGACCGTAGATGCAGCCTTGCGGCACGTTCACACTCACATGGTTGAGTGCCATGTGTCCGTCATATTGCTTGACCACATCGTTCACTTCGATAAAATGATTCATATCCAGTCTATATTTTTTTGTTTTCTATCATTTAGACGCAAATAATGTAAGAATTATTACACCACGGAGCATTTTTTTTACTTTTACTCTACGCAGTTTTTTGGGTCACCTGCAAAAACCTGTGTTTGGGTGACACTGTTCAGCCAAAGATGAGAGAGACTCTGTAGAGGAAGAACTTGGTGTCGACTACGCCCCTTACCTGCGCCCTGAAGTTCTTTATCTTGGCGTTTAGGGACTC
>JAGAYZ010000060.1 GCA_017940245.1 Muribaculaceae bacterium
AAACAGACAACTATGAATGCACTAGAACTAAACGCTGAAATCTATCGCACACTAGGCATCATCGCCGATGACGAAGGACTGCTCAAGAAAGCCCTCAAGTCGCTGCAGCGCCTCGCCGCACAGAAACAGGAGAAGGATGAGTCACTGATGACCAAAGAGGAATTTTTCGCTCGTGTGGATGAGGCACGCGAGCAGATTCGTCGCGGAGAGGGAATTCGCTTCAAGGATAGCGAATCCATGAATAATTGGCTAAACTCCCTGTAGCATGACTTACGAAATTGTTTATTCACCACGAGCCAAAGAGGATTTAGCACGACTAAGCAGAACCGAACCGGCAGCCTTTAAAAAAGCACGCAAACTACTTAACGAACTTATTGAGCATCCACGCACAGGCACAGGGCATCCCGAGCCTCTCAGCGGAGACCGCGCGGGGCAATGGAGCCGGCGCATCAGCAAAAAGCACCGCTTGATTTACGAAATATTTGAAACCGAAGTCTATGTGGATGTGCTTGCCGCCTATGGGCACTATGATGAAAAGTGACCCATACCCCTATGGCCGCAATTGACCTTGCGATACGGGATGGAGAAATGGTAACTTTGCGGTGTTTAACCGAAATCTATACTATGACACAAGACACTAAAGACCGCATTCAATATGGCTCGGCCGTAGCCATGATAGCCAGTGGCATTGTGCTCGCATTCCTGTCGTTCATCATGCTTCATTGGGTACATTCCAGCGTGTTGGGCTTCGTGGGCGAAGCCGTGGGCTTTGCCGGCGGCGTATTCGGCCTAGGCGTGTTTGCCCACACTAAGGGAGCAGAACTCGACAAGCGTTTTCAACAACTGGAGCAAAAAATCAATAGCCATGCGCGCAATCAATGAAATCATTATCCACTGCACGGCCACGCCTGCAGGCCGGCCGGTGAGTGTCGACGACATCCGCGCGTGGCATCTGGCCCGTGGTTTTCGCGACATCGGCTACCATTACATTATTTATCTCGATGGCAGTGTGCATACCGGCCGACCGGTAACGCAGGCCGGCGCACACTGCAAGGGCCACAACACACACAGCATCGGGGTGTGCTACGTGGGTGGAGTGGACGCCACAGGCCGCGCGTGCGACACACGCACTACGGCACAGAGAAAATCACTGTTGCGACTCATTGCGCACCTGCGCCGGCAATTTCGGGCCGCCACTGTCCACGGCCACAACGAATTTGCCGCCAAAGCCTGCCCATGCTTTAACGTGCGAGCTGAGTTTCGTGAACCCTGAAATATGCGCTCTAAATGACCGAAACAGCATTTTTTGAGAAAAAAATTTGGTGGAATCAAAAATTGGTTGTAATTTTGCAGTCGCAAACAAGATAGGAGCGTAGCCCAGCTGGTTCAGAGCGCCGCAGTCACATTGCGGAGGTCATCGGTTCGAACCCGATCGTTCCTACTGACAGGAAGACAACCATGCGACAGAGCGTGGTTGTCTTTTTTAGATTACAACACAATGCTTTATCGCAAGCTCATATTGTCACTTGCCCTAGCTATGTTGGTCACAACGCTCGTGGCACAACAGCGCACGATGCTCTACGACGAGTGGTTTCACTCGGCCAGTTGCACGCTGCACCGCGAGATGCTGGGCGACAGTGTAATCTACTGCCTGGCCGTGACACTCGACGAGGGCGATGTGACTGTGCCTAAAGGCAGTCGACTGGTGCTGCGCTTGCGCGGTGCGGTGACACTGGAACTCACCAGCAGCCGCGATGTCACGGCCCGCGATGTGACACGCCGCCGCTACGTCGATCACACCGACCGCTACATCACCTGCCATTTCCCCATCAACGAAGCTCAATTATTGCAACTGCACGAACACGACATGATGCAGATGCGGCTGGAAACCGCCCAGGGCTGGATTCAGCGTCGCACCACACGCCACCTGCGCCTGCGCTAGGCACTGGCTTGCGAGCGCCATTTGCGCCAACCCACGATGGCCATAACCGTGTAAAAGCCATAGAGGCATGGGCGAAACAGCAGTCCCTTGTAGGCATATAGGCAGGTGAGCACCGCGTCGGCCACGAGCCACAGGAGCCACTGCTCGACATATTTGCGCGCCAGCGCCCACAAGGCCACGATGCTGAGTGCGTTGGCAAAGCTGTCGGTCACCGGCACTGTGCTGTTGGTGAGATGCACCAGCATTTCATACATCACCAGCCATATCACCAGAAATGCCCCCAGCGCCATCAAAGCCTCACGGGCAGGCATGTGCGAGATGGGGCGCTCGTGTTTTTTGTGAGTGCGAGGATCCTCGCCTTTGCGCCATGCGCTCAATCCATAACAAGCTGCGACTATGGCCGCTATAGAGTAGTAGATGGCCATGCCGAAGTCGGCATAAAGCCCAGTTTTGAAATAAAGGTAAATATCTATGATGGGCATGACGATGCCCACCACCCACATCCAGATGTTGGCTTTATATTCAAGCCACAGATAGATGAGCCCCAGTGTGGTGCCCACCATGTCGAGCAGTGTGATGGTCTCGCCATGCACGGCCAGCACGTCTCTAATCCAGTCACAAATCATCGCGTTTCCTGTTGTCGTTATTCATCGAAGTGGCCTCGGGCTGTCGGCAGTTCCACATAGGCTCGGGCGCTGTGGATTTCATAGATAAGCCTTTACTTTTTTGCCATCACGGTCGGCGCACGAAAAATCGTGGCCTTGAATTCCGGCATAGCAGCAGCTCCGATACTTTATTCTGTGTGCAAAATTAAAAAATAATATGAATGTAATTGGATTATTTTTCAGCAAAAATTAGATAGTGCCATTTTTTTCTGTACCTTTGTAGTCGGTATTGATTAAAATTTCTGAATTATGACAAGAATCAGCATTCGCATTACCATTGCTATGATTTTCATGATGGTTCTATGCCTGACCAGTTACGGACAGGGAACCGACGCCTATGCCTTGGGCGTTAAGGGACATGTGAAACGAGTAATCACTCAGACCTATACGGCCTCTCAGGCCGGCGACCATCTCGTCAAAGGCCAGCCGGTGGATGAAGGCGAAGAAGTGATGACCTTCGACCGTGACGGGCGCGTGACACTGGACCCATTCGGCAACCAGTATAGCTATGACGAGCGCGGACGCTTTGTGCGAGGCACCGAGCCATATTCACGCATGAGCCGCGACGAAGACGGACGCATCGACACCTACGAGCACATGCGCGACGACGAAGACGTGGATGGATTCGGCATGGAATGTGCCTACGACGAGCAAGGACGCCTCATCGAAACCGCCATCCAATTCTGGGAGTGGTCACACAACTATCAATATACCTACGAGGATGACCACGTCTATCCCGAGCGCGAAGTATTTGAGTTCCGCGAATATGAGAACGTGACACGGGTAACACGCGACTTTCGTTATACCAAATTTGACGACCGCGGCAACTGGACCGAGCGCGAAGTGCACGTGGTGAGCATAGACATTGAGGAACCCGATGATGAGGACACCCCACCCCGTGTGGGCGAACCGGCTACCACCTATGAGGTGGAAATGCGCAACATCACCTACTATTAATCAACCAAAATAATATTCTGAAATGATGAAAAAAGTAATTCTAGCATTATTTTTGATTCTTACAGTTGCAATAACGGGCGGCGCCCAGTCGCTCACCAGCAAAGACTGGGGGGCTGAGACCGAAGTCCAGAATGGTGCCACAGTGACCATCATGACCAGTTTTGAAAACGATGGTTCGTGCATCATGCTCATGTTCTTGAATATGGAAATTGAGCGTGGAACCTTGATGATGGCAATGATTGCTCCAGGAACTTACACCTTCAACGGTAAACGCCTGAGCATGAAAATCAACACTCGCAAGGCTCAGTTTTACGACGACATCGACATGAAGGCCTCCAACAAAAGCCTGGCCGACAAAATGAACCACGTGATGAAACAGGAACTGGACAAGTACATGCCACACATGAAACAGGATTTCCTGGGCATAGTGGCCGACTATTCCACGCTGGAGGTCACCAAGCTCACCGGCAATAAGATGGAAACCACTATAGGCACATTTGCAGGCTACGACAAGGGCACCCTGCAAAAAATGTGTACTGAATAACACCCTACTGGTTCTGCCCTACAATAACCGTATAAAACTAACCGAACATGTACGAACAAGCTTTTAGACTTCAAAAATGGGCGATAATACTCGACTTTTTGTGCATTATCGTGTCGGCGACCACATTAATTCTGGCCTACAAGCAACTGGTGCCCCTGTGGGGACTAGTCGGCGGTGCCGTGGCGGGCGCCCTGCTGCTGGTATGCTCGCTCTATTGTTTCTTTAAGGGGCGCAAACTGAACCGCCAGGCCATGGAACAAGAGTATCGTGAGTTTGAGGAAGCAGAGAGGGAAGCCCAAGCCACCACCAGTGCCCAAACACAGACAGAGGAACAATAAGCCCCAGCAACTATGAAATTCATCTCATGGAATGTGAACGGCTTGCGAGCTGTGGTGGGCAAGGGCTTTGCCGATGTGTTTGCTCAGCTTGACGCCGACTTTGTGTGCCTGCAAGAAACCAAGATGCAAGCCGGACAGCTCGACTTGCAATTCAGCGGATATGAGTCATTCTGGAACTATGCCGACAAGAAGGGGTATAGCGGAACGGCTATCTACACGCGTCACCGGCCGCTGAACGTCACCCTGGGCATGGGCATCGACGAGCACGATCACGAGGGACGCGTGATTACGCTGGAAATGGACGACTTCTTTCTGGTCACCGTCTACACGCCCAACAGCCAGGACGGTTTGCGCCGCCTCGATTATCGCATGCGATGGGAAGACGACTTCCGTGCCTATCTGCTCGCTCTGGACAAGAAAAAACCGGTCATCGTGTGCGGCGACCTCAACGTGGCCCACAAGGAGATTGACTTGAAAAATCCCAAGACCAATCGCATGAACGCCGGCTTCACCGACCAGGAACGCGAAAAAATGACTTCACTGCTGGATGCAGGCTTCATCGACACCTTCCGTCACTTCTACCCCGACCGCGAGGGCATCTACAGCTGGTGGAGCTATCGCTTTCAGGCCCGCGCCAAGAATGCCGGCTGGCGCATCGACTATTTTCTGGCCTCGCAGCGGCTGGCTCCACGCCTGAAAGCCGCCGAAATTCTCACCGACATCACAGGCAGCGACCACTGCCCCGTGGAACTTGTCATCACAGACTGATTCTTATAATCCAACGCATTATCTTAAAAAAACCGGCCGCTGCACTCGCAACGGCCGGTTTATTTCTAGCTGTGGCTTATCGCTCACCATTTTATAGTTACCCAACCTTCAGTATGATATTAATCAGGGCATTCACATCGGCCACATCCACCTTGTCGTCGTCGGTAATGAAAGCTCGGCGGTCATAGTTGGCGGCATTGTCAATCTTGAGGATGATGTTGATGAGAATGTTCACATCGGCCACATCGACCTTTCCATCAAGGTTCACATCACCCTTCAAGCCTTCCTGGGCAGCCTTCTGCACGATAGTGAACGTGCAAGTGCTGGCACCAATGCGGTCGATGATAGTGAACGTGGTGCGACGCACATCCACACCGGCCGGGAGGGCATCGTATGCAATCTTGAGCGTGTCGAGCGTCAAATCGTTGGGTGTGCTGGTGATGCGACACCAGTCGCTGCCGTTGGGCTCAGGATTATCGTAACCGAACATAGAGAAGATCTGCTGCTCCAGCACACCGGCTGTGGCAGGTACTTCAATCTCGGTAGTGCCCACGGGCAGAAGAGTGAGCGGAGAGTGAGCAATGAGCGGCATGATATAGAAAGAAGTGCCCATGCCCTGCTGGAAGAAGCCAGTCACAGGACGCCACTCGTCGCGAATCCTATAGTAGGCCGTATTGTCGTGGTCGCGCATGCGAGCTGTGCTGAACGACACATTGCACGAGTCGTTCCACTCGGGAATGCCGTCTACCATGATGTAGAACTCGTCGTTGACCACCTGCGGGTCAAACTCAAACAGGGTGCCACGCAGCGTGGTGCTGGTGTTGGTAGCCAAGTCGGTTACAAACCACCAGAAGGAGTCCATCTTCTCACCAGGGTTTCCATTCTCGTCCACCTTGCACAGGTGCACGCCGATGTTGCTCACCTGATCGGCAATAGCCTCGGCCTGAGCAGTTTCAAAGAACACCAGCGCACCATACACCAGCATGGGGCACGATGGAGCAGAGAACTTCTCGGCATAGGCATTAATCTTCATCTTGTTGGAGCCGGGGAACGAACCCTCGCCGTCCAAGTCGTAGGTCACGGGATAATCATCGGGCAGAATGTTGCTGATGTAGCCTTCATATTCGGCCGAGACGCTGATTTCGTCGTGCGAAGTGCCATGCTCGTTGGCCACGTCGAGCGATACCGTCTGTTCGTGCATCTGATCATAGCTCACCCAGGGCATCTCCTCGGTGCTGGTGGCTGGGGTGCAATTGGCAAAGGTCCAATTCCACTGCGTGGGGAAGCCACTGCTGGCATCTTTGTACTGCACGGGGATGAGTGGGCACACCATGGGCAGATGGGTTTCGTCGTAGCGGAATGTGGCGGGTGGCAATATCTTGGCCACCGGAGCAGAGCCGGTTACCTTGACAAAGTTTTCGCGCGTCACTGTGCTGGTCTGTCCTTGAGCATCGGTCACCGTGAGCGTAACGCTATAAGTGCCATCATGCTTGTAATAAACACTGGGTGCAGCCTGAGTCGACGTTTCGGGTGTGCCACCGGCAAATGTCCACTGCCACGAGGCCACGTCGCCTTGCGACATGTCAACAAAGTTGACCATCTCGCCTGTTTGCACTTCCACGCTCTGCACTTCATCAACGCCGGTAATGCTCAAGCCATCGACATAGTACTCGGCCATGTAACCACCGGTTCCGAATGAATCTTTTGTGCCCGGTCCATAGACAAATTGCAGTCTCACTTGCTGGCCGACCCATTGCGACATATCGAGCGACAACGCATGCCAGCGAGTGCTAGCCTCGCCTGTCTCTTGCGTACTGTTCCACAACTCGGCCACAGTAGCAAAATCATCGGTCGAGACATTAATGGTGAGCACAGCATAATCGTTCATGTTTTGGCTGTAAAGCACATAAGCGTGCAACAAGCCATTGGCCGGAACCGAAATCGCGGGTCCTTCGGCTGTAGCGATGGCACGACGGAACGTCTGGTAAGGGCCATCGATGTGCAACGAACTTTTATCGGCAGGATCTATGTCGCTGAAAGGCTTGCCGGTGGATTGCTGCAAATCCCAACCGAAGTAATCGTTGGTGTCACGACCCAGCGTCCAGCCCGTGCTGCCATTGTCGAAATTTTCGCTCCAGGTCACTTTTTGCGACTCAGCTCCTTGCACGCTGAATGCCGCTTGCAGCCCACCTGCGGCACGCTTGACTCGCTGCATCGGGATAGCCGTGCGGCTGCTGTTCTTCAACGTCACCACGGGTTGCTTCACTTGTGGTTTCGTAGCAATTGTGTGAATCACTTCGGGCAACCCGGCTATGGCCAGTGTCGCCACCGCCAGTGCTGCAATACTCATCAGAGATTTCTTCATACGTCTAAGATAAAAAATTGATTTATTCAGTTATACTACTATATTCTTATTTTCTTAAGATGATATTGATAACAGCGTTCACATCGCTCACGTCGTGAGCGCCATCGCCGTTGAGGTCGGCTGTACCCTTCAAATCGGAGACCGGGCTCTTGCCCAGCACCACATTGATGAGCAGGTTCACATCACTCACGTCCACAGCGCCATCACCATTCAGGTCGCCGGCAATGGTTTCCACGATGTCTATTTCATCAACAAAGATGGCATAGACACTGGTTTCGCCTTGCACACGGAAGCCCATGTTGTATAGACCATCGGTAGGCACCGAGAAGTATACCGTCTTACGCTCCATCAGGGCACTCTGGATGAGCTCGTCCCACAGTTCAACCGTCTGCGCCTGCGCCGACGCTCCTGCTCCCACGCTCACATAGAGGTGCTTGTAACTGGCCGCGTTCACGGCATTCTCCAGCCCGGTGCGGAACGTCATTTTATATGCCTTGCCTTGCTGCATGTCGATGTCGGGCGTGATGAGCCACACATCCACAGGCGATGCAGCACCCCAGAACTCTGCACACTGATTATAGGACGAATAAGTCCAGCTACGCGACACATTTGTTATCGTGGTGAACTCGTCGAAGGCTTCACGCGTAGAGAAGTCTTCGCTATAAGGAATCGTTTTGGGGCCATCATCCGGCTGATCGTCGGCCGGCTCGGTAGATTGGCTAACGACAAATTTTTGGAAACCGCAGTCGCCTTGATACTTGTCGCTGAACAGATGCACACCCAGATAATAAGTCCCGCTCTCCGACGGAGTGAACTTCACCGTCTGTTTAGTGTAAAGTTTGCTAGAAAAACTTTCGTCAATGGCCAGCTGTGTTACCTGCGCTTCAACAGTAGGGGCCATACCGACGGTGATTTCATATTTCTGCTTGTCACTAAAGAAAAAGGACTTTTGCACCAGATAGTAGTCAATCGCATAAGTGACGCCGCCCTCCAGTTGCACGGCAGGCGAGATGAGCCAGTCATTGGCCGCATGGTCCTTGTCCTCGCTATAGATGGCATCGGCTGCGCCGTAGGCCCAGCTGTTGGGGCTTTCAGTCGCATTTTGGTCAATCACAGTCCATGAGGCAAACGCCGCCTCGTCGGCGATATCCAGCGTCACCGGCACCGCCTCTTGAGCCTGCGCACAGATGGCCATGGCAGCCATCAACGCTAAAGGGAAAACTCGTTTATACATTTTATTTTTTTGAGGGGGAGAAAATTTATTTCAATCGACACATCATTTCACGCCTCGCGCATTGAGCGCAGTCTGATAGCGGTGGGCATTGGCCATGTGTTCGGCATAGCTGGCGGTGAAGTTGTGATAGCCACTGAAGTCTTCCTTGGCACACATGTAGATGTAATCGTGCTGCGGCGCGTTGAGCACGGCATCGAGCGTTGACTTCTCGGGCAACCGGATGGGGCCGGGAGGAATGCCGGGATTGCGATAGGTGTTATAGGGCGAACTGGTGCGCGTCATCTCGTAGGTGATGCGACGGATGCTGAAATCTCCGATGGCAAATTTCACCGTGGGATCGGCTTGCAACGGCATGCCCGTGGCTACGCGGTTCAAGTAGAGACGAGCCACCTTGCCGCGCTCGTCGGCCTTACCCGTCTCCTCATCCACAATCGAGGCTATCGTGCTCACCTGCTCAGGAGTCAGCCCCAGCGCCTGAGCCTTGGCCTTGCGATCGCCGGTCCAGAACTTGTCGTAGTAGTCATGCATGCGGTCGAGCATCTGTTCGGGTGTGATGTCCCAGTAGAACTCATAGCTGTCGGGCAACAGCATGGCAGTGACATTATCTACCGTCTTGCCATACTTGGCACATAGCGCGCTGTCGTTCAGTGCACGCAGCATTTCGTCTTTGCTCATCATGAAGCGGTCGCCCACCCGGGCGGCCCATTCGTCGCGCGTGCGCACATTATTGAATGTGAACTTGATGCCACTCGGTTGCCCACTGCGCAACAAGCGCATCACTCGGAATGGCGAGTCGCCCTTATTGACCTGAAACGCACCATGACGCTCGGTCATGTCGCTACCTGTGAGGCGCAGCAGCGTGACCACGCGGCGGCCAAACGCCGTCCCTATGGTCGACTGCAACGAGTCGCTTACCATCTCCAGGGTAGACCCTCGACGCACCTTTACCAGGCCATCCTCGGGAGCACCTGTCAAAATAAATGGAGACAGAATTGCTGCCACTACACATATTATCAGCGCCAGCACCAGTGCCACCACTTTTTTTCTCGTCAACTCATTATTTCCAATTTTCATCGTCATTTCACGATTAATATTTAGCCTACAAAATTACAAATTTATTACGAATTTCCATCACCACAGCTCCACTAACCACCCCTTCACAGCCCAAAAATGCGATTTTTAAGAAAAAAATGCGATTTTATTTGGTCATTTCAAGAAAAGGTAGTAACTTTGCACCCGCTTAGTGAAAATCAGCACTACCAGCACGGAGAGGTGGGTGAGTGGCTGAAACCAGCAGTTTGCTAAACTGCCGTAGGGGTAACTCTACCGCAAGTTCGAATCTTGTCCTCTCCGCATAATCAGGGTTAACAATCGCAAAATAAGATTGTTAGCCCTAATTTTTTGAAATTATCGGGACGCTATCGGGACGATAATTTTTCACTGAATATCAACGGCAACATTTTTTGAAAACCGAATGGCAGCCAAAAAATGTTAAAAAAATGTCGTGTCCAACAAAACGAAACACTGCTTCTGAATTGCTCGGTTTCACCTACCCAAAGCTTCACACGGGCAAGAGCTGGTATGTTGATTTCTACGCTACAGATCCCACAAGTGGTGAAATGCGTAGAAAGAAATACAAACTCGATGGGTTAAAGAAAATTTCAGAAAAAAAACGTCGTGCGGCAGAGATTATCGAAGCCGTAACACGCCAACTTCGCGGCGGCTGGAATCCTTGGGTCAACACCCAAGAAAGCCGTGGGTTTACTTTATTATCAGATGTCTTATCTCGATATATGGAGTATATTGAGCGTAAGTCAAGAAAGAAAACCAAGCACTCCTACCAGTCGCGAGTGAACATTCTCAATCAGTATCTATCCTCTTGTGTATTGCCAATCAAGTACGCCTATCAGTTTGATGGCGCGTTTGTCAACGATTACTTGGATTGGCTCTACCTTGACCGTGGCGTAAGCGAGCGCACGCGCAACAACTATCGAGGTTGGTGCTATAGCTTTGGAGAATTTCTGGTCTCTCGAAAGTACATTGACAGCAATCCTGTTGACCATATCCCAGCCCTCGATGAGAAGAAAAAGCATCGCAAGGATTTGACTCCTAAAATGCTCAAGCAGATGCGTGCGCACCTTAATAGAGAGGACAAGCACTTCCTGCTTGCTTGTTACATGGAATACTTCACTTTCATACGCCCCACTGAACTTTCCTATCTCAAAGTGGGCGACATCTCCATCAAAGATAAGACCATCTTTGTAAGCGAGGATTTCAGCAAGAACAAGAAAAGCGCAAAGGTGGCATTGAATGACACCTTGCTCAAGCTGATGATTGAACTGGGCGTACTTTCTGCTCCCAGCAGCTATTTCCTATTTGGGAAGCACTTCAAACCATCACCAGACCGTTGCAATGCCGACCAGTACAACCGCCGCTGGAAGAAGATGCGAGAAGTTCTAGGCTGGGGTGACGAATATCAGTTCTATTCCCTCAAGGATAGCGGTATTCGAGACCTTGCCAACGAGCAGGGCGTTGTCGTTGCTCGTGACCAGGCAAGACACAGCGATGTCAGTACGACAAACCGCTATATTCAAGAGAACAGTATGCTTGTCCATAGCGAAGTCAAACAATTCAAAGGTGCGCTTGAAGATGATGAGCAGGAAGCCTCAGCCTCATAGGTTATTCATTACTTGTGATAACCTTGTAGAAGTCGCCTTTGAGGAGGTGGCTCATGCCGTCCTCGGTGAAGGTGGCCGTGAGCTTGGCGCAAAGGTAGCGTTTGCCGTCGATGTGGAACAGCGAGCGGACATTGGGGATTTCATCGCAGAGGAAGGAGAAGGTGTACTTCTTCTTGCGGTCAACCTCGGTGTAGGTAGTGCGCTGCACGCCCTGGCCGTAGGCTCGGTTGTTGATGCGCAGCGACAACTGCCGTCCGCTGTAGATTACGCCCCATGTGATGGTGAGCTTGCTTGTGTC
>JAGAYZ010000061.1 GCA_017940245.1 Muribaculaceae bacterium
CCAAGACCGTAACCACAATCGTCTTCCGCCTGCCCGAGAGCGGCAAGACTTTCACCAAAACAATGCCCATGAAAAGACATCAGCGAATAGCAAAACTATTCACTGATGAATTTTGGGTGGCGCAATGACGAAGTCAGGAAATGCTTGAAATGTGCATAACTTGCCCCGATTGTTAATAACTTTCAATGCTCGTGAAACATGTTGAGGGATGCTCCTCGCATTTCCAAACTTCGGTGTCGCGGCGCGATTGTCGGCACATGGCTGATTTCAAACCAGGGTGTGGAATGATGTCATTAAGAAATCTAGTGCCGTTCCTAGATTGAATGTTGTGGGCGAAGTTGGCGGTAAGGGGTAAGGAAAAAAGGACGGTCGTGCAAGTGGGGATGCGGCACTTGCAGAGTAGGGGTGTTGATGTTGACTGGGCGACCATGCTCGTCGTCGATGGCCATGATGTCGATATCCACCAGGCGGTCGATGTAATGGCCATTCTCGTCGCGGTGACTGGCGCTACCCAGGTGGCGCTCAATGTGATGTAGCCAGTCGAGCACGTCATGAGGAGCCATGGCGGTGTCGATGGCGACACCCACGTTCAGAAACTGGTGCTGCGATTCAAATCCCCAAGGCTCACTTTGCATGATGTGGCTCGCCATGCAACCGCCGCAGCCGGCGCTCAATGCGGCCATGGCACGATGCAGGTTTTCCAGGCGATTTCCTAAATTGGTGCCGATGTTGAGATAATAGCGCATGATTGATGATCTTAATAATTGCTCATTGAATAGAAAGGGGATGTGCCATCATTCATTAATTTTTGAATTCTGACACACCCTCTTTGAGTTGGCATTGACACGGTCGGTGCCTTAGAGGCTCTTGTGCACTTCCACTTCTTCGAAGGCTTCGATCACGTCGCCCTCCTGGATGTCGTTGTAGCTCTGGATGGAGAAACCACAGTCGTATCCGCTGGAAACTTCCTTCACATCGTCTTTGAAACGCTTGAGCGAAGCCAAGTTTCCTGTAAAGATTACGATGCCATCGCGAATCACGCGCACTTTGCATTGGCGTTTGATTTTGCCCTCGGTGACCATGGCTCCGGCAATGGTGCCCACCTTGCTGATGTGGTAAACTTGTCGCACTTCGGCACTGCCCGACACTTCCTCCTTGACATCGGGCGAGAGCATACCTTCCATAGCGCTCTTGACCTCTTCGATACAGTCGTAGATGATGGAATAGATGCGGATGTCCACACCTTCTTGTGCGGCGAGTCGCTTGGCATCGGCACTGGGTCGCACCTGGAAGCCGATGATATAGGCATCGCTGGCTGCTGCCAGTGTGACGTCGCTCTCGGTGATGGCACCCACAGCCTTGTGAATGACGTTGACCTGAACCTCGGGTGTGGAGAGCTTGATGAGCGAGTCGCTCAAGGCCTCGATAGAACCATCCACATCGCCCTTGACAATCACGTTCAACTCGTGGAAGTCGCCCAGGGCCTTGCGACGGCCGATGTCTTCCAGGGTGAGTCGTTTCTGCGTGCGCAGGCCGAGTTCTCGCTGCAGTTGCTCGCGCTTGCTGGCAATCTGGCGTGCTTCCTGGTCGGTGTCCATCACGTTGAACTTATCGCCTGCAGTGGGGGCTCCGTTCAGACCTAGAATCACAGCGGGTGACGACGGGCCAGCCTCCTTGATGCGCTCATTGCGCTCGTTGAACATGGCCTTCACCTTGCCATAGTGAGTGCCGGCCAGCACGATGTCGCCCACATGCAGTGTGCCGCCATCGACCAGCACGGTGGCCACATAGCCGCGTCCCTTGTCGAGCGACGACTCGATGATGGAACCCGTGGCTTTGCGGTGGGGGTTGGCCTTAAGGTCGAGCATATCGGCTTCGAGCAACACTTTTTCCAGCAATTCGAAGATGCCGTCGCCCTTCTTTGCCGAGATGTCTTGGCTTTGGTATTTGCCACCCCATTCCTCCACGAGGTAGTTGCGGTTGGCCAGTTCTTCCTTGATTTTGTCGGGATTGGCTCCGGGCTTATCAATCTTGTTGATGGCAAAGATGATGGGCACACCTGCAGCCGAAGCGTGGCTCAGTGCCTCTTCGGTCTGCGGCATGACGTTGTCGTCGGCAGCCACAATCACAATGACGATATCGGTGACCTTGGCACCACGGGCACGCATGGCAGTGAATGCGGCGTGGCCTGGCGTGTCGAGGAAGGTGATGCGGCGACCATTCTTCAGCTTCACGGTGTAGGCACCGATGTGCTGCGTGATGCCACCGGCTTCACCAGCAATGACGTTGGTGTTGCGGATATAGTCGAGCAACGAAGTCTTACCATGGTCCACATGGCCCATCACGGTAACCACCGGTGGACGTTGTTCCAGATCTTCGGGGTTGTCTTCCTCGTCGTGGATGGCCTCGGTGACTTCGGCGCTGGCATATTCGGTCTTGAATCCAAATTCCTCGGCCACGATGTTGATGGTTTCGGCATCGAGCCGCATGTTGATAGAAACCATCACGCCCAGGCTCATGCACGTGGCGATGACCTTGTTCACGGGCACGTCCATCATGGCGGCCAGGTCGTTGGCCGTGACAAACTCGGTGAGTTTGAGCACTTTCTTTTCGGCAGCCACTTGTGCAGCCACCTCGCGCTCTTCTTCACGCACGGCATCGCGCTTCTCGCGGCGCCACTTGGCACCCTTCTTGGGCGACTTGGTGGTGAGGCGTGCGAGCGTTTCTTTCACTTGGCGCTGCACATCTTCTTCGCTCACTTCGGTCTTGAATGGGCGTTTGTTTTTCTTTTCCTTGCGTTTACCGCCGCCGGCATTGTCGGCATTGCCGCCCTTGTTCTTGTTGGCATTGCCGCCTCCCTGGTTCATCTGAGCGGCAGTGCTGGAGATGTCCACTTTCTCTTTGCCGATGCGTTTGCGTTTCTTACGCCCGCCGGCTTCGCCCTGTGCTTGTGCCTTGGCGATGCGCTCATTGCGCTTTTCTTCCTTGGTTTTCTTTTTGGGTCGGGTCGACTGATTGATGGCATCCAGGTCGATTTTTCCCACCACCTTGGGCACGTTGGTCAGTTCAGGCTTGCCCAGAGTGAACACTTCGGGCTCGTTGTCCTTGGCCGGCTCTTGGGCCGGTTCTGGGGCTTCTTCTTTTTCGGGAGTGACAACCGGTGCGGGTTTTTCTTCCTTTTTCACCTGAACCTCGGGCTCTTTTTGTTCGGGTTCTACGTCGGCCGTTTTAGGCTTCTCGGCTTCGACAGGCGCTTTTTCCTGCTCGGGTTCTTTTTCCGGTGCCGGTTCTTCGACCTTAGGTTCATCGTGCTTCACCTCGGGCTGTGGATGAATTTCCACCTCGGGCTCAACCGGTTTCTGCTCGGGTTCAGCCTGTGCCACGGGCTCGGGCAGAGTCGCAGGTTCAGGCGTGTGCACTTCGGGCTCAGGCTCGGACTTGATTTCAATCACGGGCTCGGGCTTAGTTTCGGGCGTGGGCTCGGTTTTTGGCTCGGGTTTGGATTCCACGATGGGTTTTCCCGTGGTCAGATCAATCTTGCCTAGCACCTTAGGCTTCTGTCCGGGAATGACGGTCTTAATTTCCTCGACGCGTTTCTTCTCAGTCTTACGCTCATTGGAAAGCGTTTCCGACTTCTGTTTTTGCAGTTTGTCGGGATTGAATTCTTTAATCAGCATTTCATAGACATCGTCCTGGACGCGAGCATTCACGCTCTGATCCACTTCAATGCCTTTTTTACGCAGGAAGTCCTCAATGGTCTGTTTTCCCACGTTCAGTTCTTTGATGATTTTTGATATCTTAATTGGCATATTTTTCTTTTTCTGTTACAAAACGGTCGGTTGTCATTCTCGGTGTAGTCTGTGCGGTATTTGATACAGAGTTTATTCAAACTCGGCTTTAAGCACTTCCAAGATGTGGTCAACCATGTCTTCCTCCAGGTCGGCCTTTTCGATGAGGTCGGCGCGTGGCGTGTTGAGCACGGCCTTGGCGGTAGCGCATCCCATGTCTTTGAGAGCCTCAATCATCCATTCATCGATTTCATCCTTGAACTCATCCAGGTAGATGTCTTCTTCGTTTTCACCATCGAGGTCGCGATAGACGTCAATTTCATAGCCGGTGAGGATGGACGCCAGACGGATGTTCAAACCACCCTTGCCGATGGCCAGCGACACTTCTTCGGGACGCAGGAATACCTCGGCGTGTTTGCCTTCCTCATCGAGGCGGATCGAGGTGATTTTGGCAGGACTCAATGCGCGCTGGATGAGCAGCTGTGGATTGGTGGTGTAGGGGATTACATCGATGTTCTCGTTGCGCAACTCGCGCACGATGCCATGGATGCGGGCGCCTTTCACACCCACGCATGCGCCTACGGGGTCGATGCGGTCGTCATAGCTCTCGACAGCAATCTTGGCACGCTCACCCGGCACACGGGCCACGGCGCGAATCACGATGAGGCCGTCGTGAATCTCGGGCACTTCCAGCTCAAATAGGCGGCGCAAGAACACATCGCTGGTGCGCGACACAGTGATTTTGGGATTGTTGTTCTTGTTGTCTACATTGTGGATGACGGCGCGCACACTCTCACCCTTGCGATAAATGTCGGTGGGTATCTGCTGGTCTTTGGGCAGGAGCAGCTCGTTTTTCTCGTCATCGAGCAGGAGCACCTCGCGTTTCCACACCTGGTAGACCTCGCCGGTGACCAGTTCGCCCTCCATCTCCTTGAACTTGTTGTAGACGGCGTCTTTCTGCAGGTCCAGGATTTTGCTGGCCAGCGTCTGGCGCAAGTTCAGAATGGCACGACGACCAAACTTGGTGAAATCGATTTTTCGGGTGTGCTCTTCGCCCACCTCACAGTCGGGATCATCGTCGGCACGGGCGTCGGTGAGGCTGATTTCCTTGTTGGGGTTTTCCACTTCACCGTCGGGTACTACTTCCAGGTTTTGGTAGATTTCGCAGTCGCCCTTGTCGGGGTTGACAATCACGTCGAAGTTGTCGTCGTTGCCAAACATCTTGGCCAGCACGCTGCGGAACGATTCTTCCAGCACGCTGATCAAGGTGATCTTGTCGATGTTTTTGAGCTCCTTGAACTCGGCAAATTGGTCGGTCATGTTGACCGCTTCTTGTCTCTTAGCCATATTGTGTTCTAAAATTTAATAATGCATTTGGTGGTTTTCACCTCGTCATAGGCCAGTGTGGTGGTTACATCCACCATTTCGGGGCGTTTTTTACCCTCCACTTTCATCTTGGTGGGGGTGACGATGGTGAAGTCGTGCTGTGAGCATGCAGTGAGTGTGCCCTTGAGTTTGCGTCCGTCGCGTGTGAGCACTTCCACTTCCTGTCCCACGTTTTTCTCGTATTGTTTCACCACCAGCAGTGGCGAACTGATGCCGTAGCTGCCCACGGTGAGCTCGTAGTCTTCCACATCCTGGTCGAAGGCTGCATGCACAGCCTTGTCTACGCGCACACAGTCGTCGATGCTGATGTCGCCGGCACTGTCGAGTGCCACGTCTATCACGTTGTCGCTGCTCACGGTCACCTGAACCAGGAAGAGGTCGCTGCCCTCCAGTGCCCGGTTCACTACTTCGGTAAGTTCTTTCTTGTCAATCATAATAAAAACGAGGAAGCGTCGGCCCCCTCTCACGAATGCTGTGCAAAAGTACTTTTTTTTTATAATATGTGCAAGCGGCCACCTGCCACAATCGGCCAAAACGTCAGAAACATTAATTTTTTAAGAAAGTTTAACATGGTAGGGCGGTCTCATGGCGTCCTTTGAAACGACAAAGGCCCCGGAGGTAGAGAATGACTCCGGGACCCAAGTGTTGTGGCCTATATCTTAAAATTGCTTACCTCTTAAGATGACATTGATAATGGCGTTGACGTCTGCAACGTCCAGTTTGCCGTCGTGGTTCATGTCATAAGTGGAGTTTTGTGTTTCTCCGCTTTGGTTTGTGGATAAGATGACGTTAATCAGTGAATTCACATCGCTCACGTCCACATTGCCATCGCCCGTCATGTCGCCCATGACTGCGCCGCTCACGGTAATTAGGCAGGTGGCGGGTGGAACATTACCGGCGGCACTTGCTACGGTGATGGTGGCCGTGCCAAGACTCACGCCAAGCACTTGCACCTTCTTTGCCCCGTCGATGGTCACCACGCGAGCAAGAGCCACGCTCGGGTCGCTGGAAGTGGCCGTGATGTTGCGGATGTCAACGGTGTCGTAGGTGGGAGTGAGCGTGAGAATTTCGTTGGGTGTGATGGTGGCCTCGGTCTGGTCGAGGATGATCTGTTTGTCACCGTGGAATACTTCTATCTGGCATGAGGCGTACACTGCCGGTTCCGAAGCCAGTGTCGCATAGATGCGGCACACGCCTTTTGAGTGTGTAGTGACCAACCCGTTAGCATCAACCGTGGCCACGGTGGGATTAGACGTGCTCCACAGCACTTGGTCGGCAATGCTGGCCGGGGTTGCTGTCGCCTCTAGCTGTAGGGTTTCGCCGGCAGTACATTCGGTTTGTGCCTGGCTGAGCGTTATCTTCTGTGTCAGGTCATTGTTGATATTAGAGAAGTTCTTCCAGTAAGGTGCGGTGAAATAACTGGCCAGTGATGCCTGCGGCACGTGCAACTCGGCATCGTAAGTAGAAAAAGCGCTGTGCGAGCAGGTGGGAGGAACCTCGGCATAACTATTCACCCTGTCGAGTTGAAAAAAGTAGCTGATGTTCATGTCGGTAATCTCACTGCCCACTGTCAAAGTCTTGATTGAATAAGGATTGAAACATTCCCCGCCGAAGTCGTTAGACCAGTTGTTCCATTTGCCATTGCCGGTAACGGTGAGCGAGATGGAGTCGTTGCTGCCCTCAAATGCACCTTCGCTGATTTGAATGACCGTGTTAGGGATGGTGACCGATTTCAATTCCGCACAGCAGTAGAATGCCATTTTGCCGATGTCGATGATGGAATAGGGGATAACAACCGATGTGAGCCGGTTGCAACTGCGGAAAGCTTCATCACCGATGTATTTGACCGAGTTGGGAATGATGGTGCTAATACAACCGCTTATCAATGAATTGGATGAGGTGTGGATGATGGCATTGCAGTCGTTGCGTGAATCATAGACTTGGTTACCTTGTTCGACGACAATCTGCTCAAGTGCGTTGCAACTAATGAAAACATTGCCGTCGATGTGAGTGACCGTGTTGGGAATGGTGACCGAGGTCAGTGCTTCGCATCCGTTAAATGCGCCCTCGCCTATGGTGGTGACTGAATGGGGGATGGTGATAGACGTTAATGAGCTGCACCCCCAGAATGTGCTACTCTCGATGGTGGTGATTGAAGTGGGGATAATGATGGAATTTAGCCCCTTGCAGCCAGCGAACGCATGGTCGCCGATTGCGGTGACAGAACTGGGTATGCTCATCGATGTCAGTCCGGAGCAGCCCTGGAATGCATTGCTGCCGATGCTGGTGACGGAACTGGGGATGCTCAACGATGTCAAGCCTGAGCAGCCCGAAAAGGCATCGCTACCGATGGTGGCTACAGTGCCGGGAATAACGGTGTTTTTACAGCCGGCAATCAAGGTGCTGGAATTGGTCTCAATGATGGCATTGCAGCCGTTGCGTGAGTCAAATGCCTGATTACCTTGCTCAACAACAATGCTCTCCAGCCCGTAACATTCGAGAAAAGCCTTCTCACCAATTTCAATCAATGAACTTGGAATGGTTATCGCTTTCAGGCTGGAGCAGCAGTCGAAGGCCCAGTCTTTGATGGTAGTGACCGAGTTGGGAATGACGACTTCAGTCAGATTTCGGCTGATGCTGAAAGCATTCTCGCCGATGGTGGTGACGGAGGCAGGGATGATGACCTTGGTTAGGTCGTGGCAGCTGCTAAAAGCATAGTCGCCGATGGCTGTGACTTGATAAGTCTTGTTTTTATAGGTCACAGTTTCGGGAATATCAGCCTCGGTGAGGCCAACGTAGTTTTTGACTACGGTTCCATAACCGACAGCAGCGTGATTGTCGGTGACTTCAACGGTGTTGTCGCCGGTGATATTATAAGCGAGGCTGTCGACCATGAAATCGTAGGCCATTACCGACAGTGGCAATAAAGAGGCGACCAGTAGCATGAATGCCGATTTGATGTTAGTGTTCATGATGTTATGGTTTTAGATATTGCCCGCAAATATACTAACTATTTGTGAAACAAAAAAGTGCTACGGTCATTTTTTTATTTTATTTTTATTTAATATCAGTTGACTCTACATATATGTCAGGACGCTTGATGATCCAAAATTCTTAATTTGCGTTTTTTTGGTGTATTTTTTTTTTTGTATCTTTGTCGCCGAGATTATGAATGTTTTTACTAATTCTTAAAATATTAATTTATGGATAAACTTCATCACATTATTCGGCTTGTGTCGCTCTTGGTGTTGGTAATGACAATACCGGTGGTGACGCAAGCGCAAGACGTTACCTATGTGAACGCCAACGGTGCCGAAGAGACACTTGCCGACGGGAGTTATACCCGTCTGACCAACCAGACCGAATTGAACGGAGGTTGGTGGGTGGTTGACGGCGAAGTGACCTACGAGAACCGTATCACAATCAACGGAGCGGTTCATCTGGTGCTGCTCGATGGTGCCACCCTCAATGCAGGCAAGGGCATCTATGTTGACGTCAACAAAGAGTTGCACATCTACGCCCAGCTGGGTGGCGACGCTACCCTCAACGCCACCGCCGCCCGCGAGAATGAGGCCGGCATCGGCGGTAACATCCACTGCTCGGCCGGCACCATTGAGGTCAACGGCGGCCATGTGATTGCCAAGGGCGGCAAGTATGCCGCCGGCATCGGAGGTGGCGGCAACGGCTACTGGAGCGGTAAATACGGCAACGCCGGTACGTTCATCATCAACGACGGCCACGTTGAGGCCACTGGCGGCGACAACGGCGGCGCCGGCATTGGCGGCGGAGGATACACCTCCACCAATGGAATCACGGGTGGCGATGGCGGCGTAGTCACCATCAACGGCGGCATTGTTGAGGCTCGAGGCGGAGAGGACGGCTACGGTGTGGGTCCCGGAACATCAGGCTGGAACACCGGCCGCGACGGCGAGCCAGCAACACTGTCGCTGGGCTGGCGCAACCCGTGGGACTACATCTACATGTCGACGGTAAAGGCCAGCGTTACAGTCAACAACGTCTTCTTCTTCGAGGACTCGGATGAGGCGGTGACCGCCGAGAGCGACCTTAACGGCAAAACCATCTACGCCTACGACGGCCAAATCCAACATGTCGTGTTCAATGTCGATGGCGAACAGTATGCCGAGCGAGTGGTGGCTTACGGCAGCCCCGTCACCGAACCTGCTCGCCCCGTGAAAGAGGGAAAGACCTTTGTATACTGGTACGTGAGCGACGCTACGCAAGCCTACGACTTCGCCACGCCGGTGACAGCCGACCTGACATTGAACGCCCTCTTCCGCGACTTCGCCATCCAAACTGACGAGGCCGGCAACTATCTGATTGGCAGCGAGGCCGACTGGAGCGAATTCGCCCAAATCATTGTCAATAATCCCGCGGCCAACGCCAAACTGACTGCCAATGTTCAACTCAACGCCCTCTCGCCCATGCTCGGCAGCAACGAGGTGAAATATGCAGGCAACTTCGACGGTCAGGGTCACACCTTGAGCGTGGCCTACAACACCACCCAGGAGTCATCGGCACCCTTCCGTTACACCGATGGTGCCACTATCAGCAACCTCACCGTGGACGGTACTATCAACACGTCGGCCAAATATGCTGCCAGCATCATCGCCAACGCCTTCGGCAACACATCTCTCAACAATTGCGTCAGCAAAGTGGCAATTTCCTCGACCGTCAACGGCGACGGAACCCACGGCGGCCTCATCGCTGTAGTGCAAAACACCACCTCGCTAGCCAACTGTGTGTTCGCCGGCAAATTGCTCGGTCCCTCCACTGATTGCTGCGGTGGCTTTGTGGGTTGGAAAGGCGGCACCGTCAACTTCATCGACTGCCTGTTCATTCCCCAAGAAATCACTATCAACACCTACGACTGCCACACTTTAAGCCGCAACATCCCGTCGTCTGTCATCCGCTGCTACTACACCGAGACTATGGGTGATGCCGACCGCGCCTTGTTTGTGGCTCAACTGTTTGCCGGCGATGGCGTGACCATAAGCGGCACGCCCAACGTGACCTACGACGGTAAGGACTACTACACGTCAGGCTCTACGGTCAATCTCGACTACGCTCTGCCCGAGGGTAAATTCTTCGACCACTACGAGGTGAGCAACGGCGAAATCTCCGAGTCGTATAAAATGACGGGCGACCATGTGCTGAGCGGCTTCACCGCCGATGTTACTATTAACGGCAGCCATGCCGACGACCAAATCAGCTTGGCCGAACAAGCCACAATCCTTCCAATTGCCGACGTGGTCTACAACAAGAGCGCGCAAGAACCGGAGATTAGTGTGAAAGTGGGCGACCGACTGCTCACTCCGGGCGTCAACTACACCATTGAGTGGGCCGACAACACCAATGTCGGCGAGGCTTCTGTTTCCGTGATTGGTGTGGGACTGTATTATGGCCGTCTCTCCGCCTTCTTCAACATCCTTCCACGCGGCATCGCCGACGCCGAAATCAAGACCCATTACACAAGCAAGTACGGCTCGAACGGTACGCCCATCCATCCTCAGCCCGTGTTGACCTATGGCGACTACACGCTCGTGCTCGACACTGACTATACGCTCAGTTACAGCGAGGGATGCGTCGAGCCTGGCGACTACTTTATCACAGTTAAAGGAAAGGGTAACTACAACGGTACGCTCGAGTTGCCGTTCAGCATCTTCGGCGAAGTGACTTATCTCGACTATAACGAAGGCACGTTCAGCGAAGCCACGTGCGACAATTATCGAGTGGTTACCACCGACAATATCGTGCTCGACGGTGGCTGGTGGGTGGTGAACGCCGACACCAGGATTGTCCAACCCATCACCGTGATTGGCGACACGCACCTGATTCTTGCCGACGGCGTTACATTCACCGCCTCAAAGGGTATAAGGGTGAACTATAACGGGAATGAACCTAACGCGCTCACCATCTACGCCCAAAGCGATGGCGAGAACATGGGCCGCCTTATTGTTGATGACCCGGTGAGTGGATGTGCCGGCATCGGCGGCGAAAAGACGCAATCGCATGGCACCATCACCATCAACGGCGGCAGCATCACCGTTAAGGGCTCCAAAAGTGCCGGCATCGGCTCGGGACAAGAGGCCAAGAGCATGTCGGAGGACAGTTATATCTATATCCATGGTGGTAAGATTGACGCTACCGGCGGCAATTGGTCGGCCGGCGTGGGCGGCGGCGACTACGGCAGCGGCGGCCACATCATCATCACCGGCGGTGAACTCACGGCGCATGGCGGTGACTACAGCGGCGGTGCCGGCATTGGCGGTAGCGACGGCTATAGCGCGCTCGAAATCACCATCAGCGGTGGTATCATCCACGCTACAGGCGGCGGCAACAGCCCCGGCATTGGCGGTGGAGGAAGTTGGAGTTCTAACGGCAGCGGTGGCACAAGCGGTGCCATCACCATCACCGGCGGACAAGTAACCGCCCAGCCCGGCAACGGATGCCTTAACGCCATCGGCAACGCGTACAATCCCGGTAGCACGACCCAAAACGATTATATCAGCCTGGGCTGGACCGACGCCGCCAACGACTATATCAACGTGGCGGGCAAATACGAAAGCGGTACCGTCAACTTTAGCAAGTCGTTTGCGATTGAAAGCACCTCGACTCTCGCCACGATCGACAACATCGCCAGCGCGATGATTAGGCCGGCAGGCATCGTTTCCATCGGCGCTGATATCGAGAACGGCACCATCGTTGCCGACAAGGATGTGTGCAACTTCTATGCCGGCGACAGGCAGGTGACCCTCACCGTGACGCCGCTTGAGAATTATAAACTCGAAAAGATAAGTGTCACGCTTGCGCAAGGCGGCAGCGCCGCCCAGGGTGTGCCGCCCATGAGGCGCGCCGATGGGGAGATTCCCGTTACCAAAGTCGACGAAAGCACCTACACCTTTGAGATGCCCGACGGCGATGTGACGGTGAACGCCACGTTCGTGCAAGAGGTGATCACCTCAATCGACCGGATTGACGCCGACCGCGACAGCAACTCGGTGCGCTACAACATCAATGGCCAGCGCGTGAGCGGCGACTACCGCGGCATCATCATTGAGAACGGCAAGAAGCGAGTGGTGAGGTAGATCTAATCCCACTCGATCAACAAGGGGCTTCAAAATTTTGAGGCCCTTTTTGTCATCTTGGTAAATTCAGCTTGTGCGTGCGGTCTTTTTTCAACGAGTGAATGTTGTGTGGAATGGAGAATTTGTGTAATTTCGCACTCTCAATGAATAAATGAATTGATTATGAGCAGAACAATAGAATTTCAAATTCCTTCGGTGGAGGCTCTGCCGCAGGTGGCTCACGACTTTATGGCCGAGATGGGCGATTACACGGTGTATGCTTTTTATGGGCCGATGGGAGCCGGTAAGACCACGTTTATCAATGCGCTGTGCCGTGCACTGGGCGTTGAGAGTGATGTGACCAACTCGCCGTCGTTTGCCATCATCAACGAGTATCGCAGCGACACTACAGCCGAACTGATTTATCACTTCGATTGCTACCGACTGGAAAACGAGGCCGAGGCCGAAGACATCGGTGCCGAAGACTACTTTGACTGCGGTGCGCTGTGCTTGATAGAGTGGCCCGAACGCATCGAGAACTTGCTGCCCGACGACACGGTGCGCGTGGAAATCGGCGTGAGTGAGAGCGACGACTGTCGCACCATGCGTGTCACCTTCCCCGAATGACGAAATGCCACGCTATATCTTATTGCACGAAACGGCATCGACCAATACCTATCTGAGTCGGATGGCCAATATCTTGCCGGGTGGAATGGTGATTTATACCCACCGCCAGACGGCAGGACGCGGGCAAAAAGGAAACTCGTGGGAGGCTCAGCCGGGAAAGAACCTCACCTTCTCCATGCTGCTCAAGCGGCCTGGTGTGCCGGTGCGCAGCCAGTTCTTGCTGAGCGAGGCCGTGTCGATGGCTATTGTAGAGGTGGTGAGCCAGTGGGTGGACAATGTGAAAGTGAAATGGCCTAACGACATCTATTGTGGCGACCGCAAGTTGTGCGGCATTCTCATCGAAAACTCGGTCGACGGCGATGGCATCGCCCACACCATCGTGGGCGTGGGACTGAATGTGAATCAGATGGCCTTCGTGAGCGATGCCCCTAATCCCGTGTCGCTGGCGCAACTGGCCGGAAGGGAATTTGATCTGGAGGACTTGTTGCACCAGGTGTGCGAGCGCATAGAACAGTTGTGTGACTTTGGCGACGATGTCGAGCGGCAGTCGCTGCACGAGCGCTATGTGGCTGCACTATATCGCAACGACGGGCGTCCACATCCATTTGCGCTACCCGATGGCACACCGATGATGGCCACTATTGCCGGCGTGGAACCCGATGGCATGTTCGTTTTAAGCCATGCCGATGGCAGCGAGCATCATTATGCTTTCAAGGAAGTGAAACATGTAATCAACGAGCTGACATTATGAACATAGCAGTGTATTGCAGCAGTAAACCTCATCTCGACAAGCGCTACCACGAGATGGCACTGGAACTGGGTCACTGGATGGGGCGCAACGGACACACGCTCATCTATGGTGGCGTGGATGCCGGACTGATGCACACCGTAGCACACGGTGTGCACGAGAGCGGCGGACAGGTGGTGGGCGTCATCACACGCAATTTCGCCCCCATGGCCGATCGCCTGGTAGACAGGCTCATCACCACCGCCGACCTGAGCGAGCGCAAGTCGCGCATGTATCTCATCAGCGACTTGCATGTGGTGCTCCCCGGCGGTGTGGGCACCATCGACGAGTGGATGTCGGCCTTGTCGCAGTGGGTGGTGGACAAGCGCGAGGGCGTTGGCATAGTTTTTGCTAATGTTGATGACATGTATGGCTCGATGGTGCGCCAATTGGCCGAACTGGCCGATACGCCTTTTGCTGGCGACCGTCACTTGGCCGCCATGGCGCAGGTGGCCAATACAAGACAGCTCATCGACACCCTTGAAAAGATAACAAACTTAAATCCTACTTATAAACAAGATTGAAACATGAAAAGTAAAGTATATACGCTCACGGGCGACGAGGGAACGACTTCGTTGGTAGGGGGCAAGCGCGTGAGTAAAGACGACGTGCGTGTAGAGGCCTACGGCACCATTGATGAACTGAATGCCAACCTGGGCGTGCTGGCTCATAACTCCAAGCTCGACGAAACAGGAATGGCGGGCGTCATTAAGACCGTGATGAACAAGCTCTTCAACATAGGCGCCTATCTGGCTACAGAAAATGCCCCCGGCACTCCGGTCTACGGCCTGACCGATGCCGACGTGCAACTGCTGGAGCGCAGCATCGATGAGATGGACGAGGAATTGCCCCCGTTCCGTGGATTTGTGCTGCCTGGCGGTAGCCGCTTGAGCGCGTTGTGCGATGTGTGCCGCACTGTGACTCGCCGGGCCGAGCGGCGCGTCATCACCCTTGCCCACACAGCCTATGTCGACCCTATGGTGCTGAAATACCTTAACCGGTTGAGCGACTTTTTCTTTGTGTTAGCAAGATTTAACAATATTCAGCACCAGTTTGAGGAAAATTATTGGGACAAAGATGCGTAAAGTAGAAAATATTGCATTACCTTTGCGCACTTTTTAATAGAGACTAAAACCAAATAGGAGGACATAACTATGTATTGGACACTGGAACTGGCTACAAAACTGGAAGATGCACCCTGGCCTGCCACCAAGGACGAACTCATCGACTATGCTGTGCGCAGTGGTGCACCGCTAGAAGTGATTGAGAATTTGCAAGAGATAGAAGACGAAGGCGATACCTACGAATCGATAGAAGACATCTGGGAAGACTATCCCCGCAACGACGAGGATTTCTTCTTCGACGAGGATGAGTATTAAGGCTTGCGTCTAAGCCTAAATCATTTAATGTCGGCGAGATGAGCAAATGAGATTTGTTTGTCTCGCTGGTGTTTTATTATCAACTTAACTTTACACTGAAATTGACGGTGGACCAACAGTGGATCAAGGGTGGCCATTGGGAGGTTATAGATTGAGAATTATTGCTGTCTGATAAAACTGAATCAGTTGGCAAGTCTGCGACTTACATTCAAGATCAAGCCCTTTAGAAGGGATTTGCAATTATTCAATTTGAAATCAACTTGTTACAGCGGTGTTGAAAACTTTTATCGGACAGCAATAATGTTTTTTGGGGGGGAGGCTAGTGTTCTTGATGTGATTGCTTATGCTTTACGGTTGGGTGTATAAACGCTGATATGTCGTCGATAACGTATGCAGGCACGTGTCCTTCGACCTGATATTCCATTGGGGTGGATTTGCCTTTGCCTTCCATGAAGAGATGATTCAGGCGGGGATAACTGCGAAAGTCTACATTGCTTTTGCCTCCTAACGAATCCTGCCACAGGCAGAAATCTTTCATCGTCACTTGATAGTCGCGCTCACCTTGCACGATGAGCATGGGGAGCGACAGGGGGTGGGCTGCTGCAGTGTGATTTTGTGGCTGTAGATAGTGAGGCGAGCGTTGGCGCAGGTTGTCGATGTGCTGTTCCTTGTAGGCCTCACTAGCGCCTGAAGGCAACAGATAGTCTAGCTGCTCACGCACCACAGTCTCCATGTCACGTGCAGGTGCAGCCATCATGATGACTCCGGCCAGAGGCTCTTCGGCGCGTTGGGCAATGAGTGGCGCAAGCATGGCACCCAGGCTGTGGCCGAGAAGGTAGACGCGCGTGCTGTAGCGTTGGGCAATGCGAATGGCCGACAGCGCATCGAGAATGGTTTCGTCGTCCATCGTCATGACAGGTTGTCGGTACACAAAAGTGCGCTTGTCATAGCGCAGCGAGGCAATGCCCTTAGCGGCCAGTCCCTCGGCAATGTCGCGGAACGGTTTGTTGTGAAAGATTGTTTCGTCGCGGTCGAGTGCCCCCGAGCCATGCACCATCACCACTAGTGGAATGTCGTCGCCGCAGGCGGGCAATACCACGGTTGCAGGCAGACGTATGTCGCCAGTCGTAATGGTATCGGCAATTTCACGAAATGCCCCTGCCGCCGGTTCTGTAGATGTTGTCTGCTCCAGTGTTGACGGTTGCTCGCCGGCAGGGGCTATTCTTTTTTTACAGCATCGGCAGGAACCAGCTGTATGCCGAGCATCTTGCCTTCCTCGTCGAAGATGACGAGCGCTCCCAGTTCAGTTTTTTCAAACTGGACCATTGTGACGTAGCATTTTTGCCCCATGATTTGTTGTGTCTCCCAAGCGCTGTGCTTCTGATACTTGCCAACCTGTGGCTCAACCTTATTGAGAATCCCCTCAAATTGCTGTTTTTGTACCATAGGCTTCACTTGTGCTGACAGGTTCTCATAGAGACTGTCGGCATTGTTGTTTAACAAGAAGTCAAACATTTTCTCTGCCCGCCGCATGTTTAGGTCTGCGCTTTCTTGAGCGGTTGCTGCCAGCGAACACGCCATTAGTAGTAACAAGAGGAAGTGTTTCATTTTTTGAGTCTCATTTAGATGTTTAAAGTGTTATGCTGTGTGGTGTGGACTAGCGACGGCGCTTTTTGCCCGAGCGGCGTCCTGTGGCCTGGTTGCGCTGCTGCACCTCGCGGGCGGTGCTGTTTCCGCGACGGCGGCGCTTGGTGCGTCGCGAAGCGCTGGCACCCTCATATTGCTCTCGCTTGCGTTCCTCGCGCGACAGTTTGGCCAGCACGCCGGCATTCTCTTGCGTGATGGGCTGCTTGTCGATGCGGTGTGAGAAGGCCGGGCTCTTATCGGTGACGAGTACCAGGTCAAGTTGTTTCTTGATCAAGTCGGCGCGTGCCACCTGCACCGTGACCGCGTCGCCCAGCTGGTAGGCGTGCTTTGTGCGACGGCCGCGCACCAGGTAGTTCTGCTCGTCAAACTCGTAGAAGTCGTCGTCGAGTTCCCGCATGGGCACCATGCCCTCGCAGTGGTTCTCGTCCATTTCCACGTAGAGTCCCCACTCGGTCACGCCCGAGATGTGTCCGGCGAAAACGCCACCCAGGCGCTCACCCATGTATTCGACTTCTTTATATTTTATAGATGCGCGCTCGGCATTAGCGGCCAGTTGTTCTTGTGAACTCACGTGCTTGCACTGCTCCTCGAGTTGCTCCAGATTGGCCGAGCGGCTGCCTTTCACGGCATAGCGGTCGAGCAGGCGGTGCACCATCATGTCGGGGTAGCGGCGGATGGGCGAGGTGAAATGAGTGTAATAGTCAAATCCCAGTCCATAGTGGCCCACGTTCTGTGCCGAATAGACAGCCTTGGCCATCGCCTTGATGGTGAGCAGTGACAGCATCTCCTCTTCGGGCTTGCCGGCGGCTTTCAGCAGCATCTGGTTGATGGAGCGGTTCACGTCGCGAGCCGATCCGTGGGTCTTGAGCTTGTAGCCGAAGTGTGAAGCGATGCGGGCCACGTTGCCCAGTTTGTCGGGATCGGGCTGGTCGTGGATGCGGTAAACCATAGCCTTTGCTTTCTTGCTGGGGGGTACCTTGCCGATGTGGGCCGCCACGGTGCGGTTGGCCAGCAGCATGAATTCCTCGATGAGTTTGTTGGCCTCCTTCGACACGTGTGTCTTCACAGCCAGCGGCTTGCCGTTCTCGTCAATGTCAAATTTCACCTCTTCTCGCTCAAACGACACTGCACCGTTCTCAAATCGTACTTTGCGCAACTTCTGTGCCAGGTCGTTGAGGGTGAGCAACTCGTCTTTGAGGTCACCTTCGCCGGTTTCGATAATCTGTTGAGCCTCTTCGTAGGAGAAGCGGCGCACGCTGCGCGTGACCGTGTGGCAGATTTCATATTTCTTGACGTTGGCGTTATTGTCCATCTCAAAGATGACCGAGTGTGTGAGCTTGTCTTCGTCGGGCCTGAGCGAGCAGATGAAGTTGCACAGACGCTCGGGCAACATGGGCACGGTGCGGTCAACCAGATACACGCTGGTTGCACGTGCCTCGGCTTCGCGGTCGATCACGGTGCCGGGCTTCACATAATGGGTTACGTCGGCAATGTGCACGCCCACCTCCCAGTGGCCGTTTTTCAGCTTTTCGATAGATAGGGCGTCGTCATAGTCCTTGGCGTCGGCCGGGTCGATGGTGAACGTGGTCACCCCGCGCATGTCGCGGCGGCGGGCCACTTCGTCGTCGGTGATGCCGGGCACGATTTTGCGTGCCACGCGTTCCACATTCTCGGGGTATTTATAGGGCAGACCGAACTCGGCCAGAATGGCATGAATCTCGGCATTGTTCTCGCCGGCCTTTCCCAGCACATCCACCACCTCGCCTATGGGGCTGTTGGCATCTTGTGGCCATTCCACGATGCGTGCCACTACTTTGTCGCCGGTTTCGCCGCCCGCCAGTTTGTCGAGAGGAATGAAGATGTCGGTGGCCAGGAACTTGCTGTCGGTCACCAGGTGCGCAAAGTAGCGCTTCACGTCCAGAGTGCCCACAAACACCTGTTCCTTGCGCTCCACAATCTGGATGACTTCGGCCTCGGGTTCCATGCCCTCACGCGCGGCACTGATGTGTACCATCACGCGGTCGCCATTGAGCGCGTGCATCGAGTTGCGCTCGGCTACCATGATGGTCTTGCCATCATCGGCACCGATATCCACGCTGTTCTTGCCGTTGCTGCGGCGGATAAACAGGCCCTCGGCCACCATCGAGCGTGTGGCGGCTTTATAACGCCCTGTGCTCACTTCGGTGACGAAACCGTCGATGGCCAGAACTTGCAAGATTTCGGTGATGAGTGCGCGCTGCTTGGGCGTTTTGGCTCCCACGGCTGCCGAAATCTGCTTATAGTTGAACAGGCCGTCGGGGTGCTCGTTGAAGAAATTGATCACGGCATCGTGCAACTCGCGCCGCTCGATGCGTATATTAGTAGTTTTTTTCTTAGCCATAGCGATGATGATTATTTATTTCCCCCAAAGGTAGTCAATTCTCTCGACACCACCAAAAAAATCGCCACGAAACCTTTTTTCATCCGAGGCAAAAAGTTGTCCACAAGAATATTCTATTTCGAAAAATCTCACTATCTTTGCAGTTTGAGAGGGTGAAGTTCTTGCCTTTTCACCTGTAAAAAGACCGAATAATAACGAATAACAAACTCCTTAATGGTTTTAGAGCTTTGGTCGGCTCGCGGGGACTATTAGAAAGTTTTAATAAAATAGAATATGATGACAGAAACTCAAAAACTCTCAATCATCGCAAGTGGTAAGGAGTACTTTAGAGAAATTATAATACCAAACCATCTTACTGGTTTGAAGAAACTTCATTTAAAGAATTTCAATATTAATCCCTTTTTAATAAATTATCTTGCAGCATTCCTTTGTGGAAATACTGAACCATTATCTCTGGCAAAGGCGTTAGTTTATCCACGAGTGCTGGGAACAAGCATTAATACAAGTTTTGGCCAAAATATTCAAATATTTATAAGCGACTTGAAAGAGGTTATTGGAAACGCATCTGGAATCAGCGGGATTGATATTGAATTTGTTGATGCATTAGACGGGAGAAAAAAGTATTGTCAATGTAAGGCAGGCCCACAGACAATAAACAAAGATGACATAGCAACTATACTTGGACATTTCAAGTACCTTCAGAATAAATCTCGCTTAGACCATATGGGCATTCAAGCAGATGACATGATTGTTGGCGTTTTGTATGGAGATCGGAGTGAATTGTCTGGGAATTACAAGGCAATTGATTCATATTTTCCAGTTTATTGTGGATCTGAATTTTGGGCACACCTTACAGGTGACACGGCCTTTTATCACCGACTTTCAAAGGCTTTTGGTGAAGTTGTTGAAGAAGAGGGTATTGATGGAAGTCAATTAATTCAACTAAAAGTTGAAGAAATTGCTCAAGAAATATTCGATAATGGAGGAATATAAGGATAATGGAGTCAACTTTTTATTCATTAAACACATTAGCCGATATTTTAGGAACTTCTGTCGCTACTATTCAAAAATGGGGCGATAGTGGTCTTTATCCTTTGCAGAAAGACGAGAAAGGTCGCATTGGTTTTATGTCACAAGACCTTATGCAGATAGATGCAATAAGGGATATGAACGATGGCAAATGGTATGAAGAAATTCAATCTAAACCCAATAGAATTTTTTCTTCTGTGGAGCTATTTGCAGGGGCAGGAGGTTTAGCTTTAGGGTTAGATATGGCTGGGCTTCATCATGTCCTATTAAATGAATTTGACGGGCAAGCATGTAATACCCTTCGTGCTAATAAACCTGAATGGAACATTCTTGAAGGAGATATACGGAATGTTGACTTTTCTCCATTACACGACAAAATTGATTTAATTTCAGGTGGTTTCCCTTGCCAAGCGTTCTCTTATGCGGGTAAAAAAGGTGGCTTAAATGATACAAGAGGAACACTTTTCTTTGAACTGGCACGAGCGGTAAATGAAATCCGCCCGAAAGTATTTCTTTGTGAAAATGTCAAAGGATTACAATCGCATGATGGCGGTAAGACCTTGGAAATTATTCGTAATGCGATTAAGGAATTGGGATATTCTCTTATAGAGCCAAGAGTATTAAAGGCCGTAATGTACCAAGTCCCCCAAAAACGAGAGAGGATTATACTGGTCGCGATTCGCAACGATTATGCCGATAAAGTGTCCTTTAAATGGCCATCACCATATCATAGAGTAATGACCCTAAGAGATGCATTTTTTAAAGGAGAACTTTACCCAACAGATGTGCCAAAGTCGGATGGTCAACTCTATCCCGAAAAAAAACGGATTGTAATGGAAATGGTACCTGAAGGAGGAGATTGGCGAGATCTTCCTGTTGAGGAGCAAAAGGCTTATATGGGAGGTAGTTTTTATTTGGGAGGAGGTAAGACAGGCATGGCGCGGCGGCTGTCTATGGATGAACCATCACTTACATTGACTTGTTCTCCGGCTCAAAAACAAACCGAAAGATGCCACCCAAATGAGACCCGACCACTTAATATTAGGGAATATGCAAGAATACAAACATTTCCAGATAATTGGAAATTTATGGGAAAAATGTCGGATCAGTATAAACAAATAGGTAATGCAGTTCCTGTAAATTTGGCTTATGCTATAGGGCGCGCTATTATAAGGCTATTGAATGATATTGATAGTATTTGCCCCCAAAAGGATAATTTTGCTGAAGCAAACAAAATCGCAAAATCAATGCTACCCTCTTATCCTATGCAACTGGATTTGTTTGCTTTGTTCGAACAGTATCAAGATGGTGTTCTTGCAGAACCCCAGAAATCTTATAATGCCAGCTGGAAAAATTTACTTATTTCATTAGTATCTAGTGATTTGAGTAAGCAATTTGACGAGAGTGACGGAGATATTTATTATACAGGAAGTAAATTTCCTTCAACAATTTCTCTACAGAAACTTCAACTCTTTGTTCCCTATATTAAAGGTAAAGGCATTCGAGATTTATATAGAATAACAAAAATTCGTGTAGCATCGAAGCGTAAAGTGTGTGCAAAGGCGAAAGAAAGCGATTATCGGGTTTTCTTTGAACTTAGATTCATTCGAAAAATTTTCGATGATTATAAGTCTATTAATCTTAATATTTGGAGAACATATACTTATACATCACTAGAGGATATACTAGATAAAAGGTGATATGATTAACCGTATCTGTGAGGCGGTTTTTTGTCTTTTGGTGATATACTTGACAGGTGTTTGCAGCAATATGTGTCAAAAGTATTTTTTATTATAATGCTAAGACGATATGTTGCTAAATGATGGTGGGGCAGAAAGAAAAAATCGCCGGTTGCGAAAAACCGACGATTCATTACTATAGAAATAGCACACCCTCGTGGCTTAGTCGCTTTCGGTGAGAGAGGCCGACTGAATGTGCCTGCGGGCGAGTCGCTTCTGGTAGAGATATACCACACAAGCCAGACCCAGGTAAAAGGCCGCTTGAATCCAAAGGATTCGGATTTCGGGCAGAATCTGACTGATGGAGGCTCCCATGGAATTGACCCGAATGAATGCCCTCACACCAAATGTGCTGGGAAAGAGCCAAGACACGCCCTGCCAGGCTCCCGGAATGCTCGACTGCGGCCACGACACGCCGCTGAGAAAAGCTGCGGCACGGAAACGAAGACCATCAATAGCATGACGTTCTCGCGATAGCGCACCAGGCATGAAACGGTCATGCCGAAGAAGATGCTGGCTAGCGTGTAGGGCAATAACATCATGAGCAACGTCGGCCCGTCGGCCAGTTGCGGGAACGAGAAAAAGCGTGGAACGGCCATTGACTAAAATCGATGAAATAGCGTAAATTGTAATGATTTTAAAGTTTGAAAAACAAAAAAAATTATTGGTGTCCGCTAAAACTTAAAAATCGATAAATGACCCGTCCGCAATGCCGATCAACAGGCGTTGCGGATGTTTTTTCAAAAAAGTAAGCCCCCCCTAAATGAAAAAATCGGGAAAAAGTGTGGGTTCCGGTGGCTCC
>JAGAYZ010000062.1 GCA_017940245.1 Muribaculaceae bacterium
AATATCTGTTTTTTTGTTAATCGTAAGGGTTTGGGTTGATGAATATTGGTAGATATGGTGAATGAAATTACCATATCGGTCAACTTTGGCAAAATTATAATAAAAAATGGGAAAAAGCAAATTTTCAGTTAGTTTTATCGCTCGATTTGCTAGAAAAATGCTGTTTTTCTTTGCATTCACTGCTCAAAATTTTGACTTCGTCTTAATTTTTTCGCGACTCAGCAAAGAAAAAAATGGTCTTTTTCTTTGCATTCACTGCTCAAAATTTTGTTCTGCGCCCGATTTGCAGTAATTTTGCCTTTTTAAGGCTGAAAACAATGCTCTCAACCAAGAGTTGGGAGTGAAAAAGCATGACATTCAAAATGATCAATAGATGAAATCGGCAAGCAATATGAAACAAGTGCTGGCGTTCTTGCGCCAGTTGGAAATGAACAACGACCGGTCGTGGTTCAAGGCCCATAAAGACGAATTTGATGCCCTGCGTTCACCCTGGGAACAGGACATGGAGCGTCTCATAGGGCTGGTGGGCGAGTACGACGAAAATGTGCGTGGACTAGCGGTGAAAGACTGTGTGTACCGCATCTATCGCGATATCCGCTTCAGCAAGAACAAAGCGCCCTACAAGAATTATTTTTCGGGCGTGCTGGGGCGCGGAGGTCGGCACACGGTGATGTCGGGCTACTACGTGCATTTCCAGCCCGGAAACGTGATGCTTGGAGGTGGCATCTGGTGGCCGGAGAAGCCCATTTTGAACAAGCTGCGCGCCCTCATCGATGCCGAGCCCGAGGAGTTTCTCAAAATTGTGAACGGACGTGACATCACATCGCGTTACCATTGGGAGTGCGACACGCTCAAGACCATGCCCAAAGATTATCCTCGCGACCACCCCATGGCCGATTACTTGAAGATGAAAGAGTATATCCTGATGATGAAGCCTGCCGAGGATTATCTTGACTGTGACGACTGGGTGGAGCGTATTGCAGCCGACTTGCGGCCGCTCAAGCCTCTGCACGACTATCTGAACTATGTGTTTGACTGATAAAAAATCTTATTTGCTATGAATATCAACGACGTTCTGGCTCAAGACGAGCAGATTCTGTATCAACCACGACTGCACTGGTTTGTTTACTTCAACCTGGGTAACCTGGTGCGCAACCTGACGGCAACCATCTTTCTGTCAAACAAGCGTTTCTTCTTCGGGCACGGCCTGATGCGTCGCAAGACGCATGAGATGGTCATCGCCAAGATTGAGACCATTGATGTGAAAGAGTCGTTTTGGGGCCGCATCTTCGGCTACGGAACGGTTTTTGTGGCAGGGACAGGAGCCGGCAGCATCACGTTGCGCTACATCAAGCACCCGTTTGAGTTCCAACGGCAGATTCGCTCTGTCCAGGCGTGAACACATCATTAGCGATATGAAAAGGTTGTTAATGGCATCGTTGCTAGCTGTGCTGGCAGTGATGGTGAATGCGCAGTGGGCCGACTTCCATGTCATTCCCCAGCCGCAACAAGTCGCTGTAACGACCGGCGCACGCCCGTTTGTGCTCGACAGAAGCGTCGAGGTGGTAACGTCTGTCGCCGATGAGTCGATGCAGCGTAATGCCCAATTTCTGCGGCAATATGTGGCGCAAACTTCCGGTATCACCCTTTCTGGTGGCGGGCGGCGGTGCATCGTGTTGCGTTGTGACTTGACCGACCGCAATCCCGAGGCTTATTGTCTGCGCGTTACCTGCGACACGGTGGAAATCAACGGAGCCTCCAGTGCCGGCGTGTTTCATGGCTTGAACACGCTGCGCAAAGCACTGCCGGCCGGTGTGTGGCAGCGAGTGGCCCTGCCGTGTGGAGCGGTCTACGACTATCCACGGTTTGCCTATCGCGGAGCCCATCTCGACGTGTGCCGTCATTTTTTCACTGTCGATGAGGTGAAGACGTTTATCGACATGCTGGCGTTGCATGGTATCAACAATTTTCACTGGCACTTGACCGACGACCAGGGGTGGCGCATCGAAATCAAGCGGTATCCGCGCCTCACACAAGTGGGTGCCTGGCGCGACTCCACGGTAATAGGTCGCAATTCGGGCCGCTGGAACAAGGAGCGTCATGGTGGATTCTACACCCAGGAAGAGGCTCGCGAAGTGGTGCGCTATGCCGCCGAGCGCCACATCAACGTGATTCCCGAGATAGAAATGCCCGGCCACACGCAAGCCGTGCTGGCCAGTTATCCCGAGTTGGGCTGCACTGGCGGGCCTTATGGCGTGTGGACCTGTTGGGGAGTTACCCCCAAGGTGCTGTGCCCCGGCAACGACGACACCTTCACCTTTATCCGCAATGTGCTCAACGAGGTGATGGACGTGTTCCCGTCGCCCATCATTGGCATCGGTGGTGACGAATGCCCGAAAGACCGCTGGCGCGTCTGCTCCAAGTGCCAGGCTAGAATACGCAAAGAAGGCCTCACCGCCCAGGGCGGCATCTCGCCCGAAGCACAGTTGCAAGGCCTGATTACCCACTTTGCAAGCGAAGTCATTACTGCGCGCGGACGCGCCCCCATGGGCTGGGATGAAATTCTGGAATGTGATGTGCCGCAGCAGGCCGTGGTGCTGTCGTGGCGCGGGCAGGAGGGTGCCGTCGATGGAGCCCGGCGTGGCAACCGCGTGATTTTGTCACCCACGAGCCACATGTATTTCGACTACTACCAGTCGCGCGACACCGAGCGGGAGCCCTACGCCTTCGGCGGTTATATTCCGGTGCAGAAAGTGTATGACTTTGAGGCCGTACCCGAGTCGCTATCGCCCGAACAGGCCGAGCTGGTGATGGGCTGCCAGGCCAACCTGTGGACCGAGTATATCGAAACATTCTCTCATGTGCAATACATGGAACTGCCCCGCATGGCGGCACTGTGTGAAACACAATGGACCATGCCCGAGCGCAAAGATTACAGTTCTTTCCTGAGCCGGCTTCCCCGGCTACTGGCGCACTACCGGTTGCTGGGCTACAATTATGCCCGTCACGTGTGTGAGTGACACACAACATTTCTATTTGATAAGTGAAGGCCAGTCCCTACCGGATATCCCGATAGGGTTGTTAAACATGCTTAAAGGTCGGGCTCATTTTCAGTGAAAATCACATCGTCTGCAATAAAATGAGTATTTTTGTAGATTAAAGTGTGAGAAAGATGATTTTACACGGCTTTACCATTGCGTAAGATATTCATAATTAAATAGGTATTAGCGAAAACAAACGTATGAAAACCAAAAAACTTTTATTGCTGTTGGTGGTGATGACTCTAGGTTGGGCTGCGCTGCGCGCCGTGACCGTGTCGCCCTACAGCGAGAACTTTTCCGGTGTTGATTTTACTGAGCCCGATTGCGCCCCCGACGGATGGGGACACATCGTGCTGGGCAAGCAGGTCTATGAACTGCTGGAAAACGTGGAGGGTGTGGGCACATGCCTCTATATCGACTATCAGTATGGCGGTGCCAGCACGTTCAACATGTTTGTCACTCCTGCCGTGACGGGAACTGTGACACTCCAAGCCATGTATGCCGAGGCCCAGTTCGGCCAGCCCTGGCTCAAATTCTTCTATTGCACCAAGAACGATGATGGCACATTCACGCAAGGAGCCGCCATCACCGACGTGCAGAACCTGGATGCCGTCAATCTGGATGGCTTCACCACACTCACCATTAACGATGTGCCTGCCGGCAGTTACATTGGCATCGCCGCTTCTTATGCCGTGATAGCCAATTTCACCGCCACCAGTGCCGAGGTGGAGAAAGTGGATAAACGCCAACTCAAGGTGAGTGCAATGACATATAATGGCCCCGACACCCTTGACATGAAGCCCGGAAACACTTATTCCATTCCGGTAACCATCAAGTTGCGCAACACTGGCAACGTGGATCTCAACGCCAGCGATGAGGATTTCTCGGTGAGCCTGATTACCACTGGCGGCGAGGTGGTCGACACCAAGACCATAGGCCAAGACCTGCCCCGCGCTACAGAGACCGGTGAGATGAGCGTGGAGTTCACCGTAGACGGCAACAACATCTATGGACGCCACTCATTCTATGTCCAGGAGAATGTGACCGAAACGCATTACAGTGACTACTTCACCGTGATGGCCTATAAATATGAGCCCGTGGTGGAAATGTATGTCCAGCAAAATAATCGCTATGTAACGCTGGCTTCGGGTTCGACACTCGACTTCGGGCAGACCAAGGATATTGTCACTCGCGAGTTTTATATCGACAATACCGGCGGCGCCCCCTTTGTAATCAGTGACGTGACCGTTCCCGATGGCTTTGTCACCCTAACTAAGGCCGGCGACAGCGTGGCCGCTCACTCTACGGGCATCGTGGTCTTTGCCATGGACAACTCTGTTGCCGGAAAGCACGAGGGTGAATTTGTGATGAAAGGCGAGGGCATCGACGACTTCCGCCTCACACTCACCGGCACCGTAATCGATTCCACTCGTTGGTTTGTGGACTTCGAAGACGGCATTCCGGCCGACATGATTGCCGGCTCCATCTGGCAATGGCAGAGCTACGACCAGTCGAAGGCCGCTGTGGCTCAAACTTGGGAGGGCTCGCAATATAAGGGGTCCGCCCGCTATTTGATTTCGCCCAAACTGGAAATCAAGGCCGGTGAAGCGTTGAACTTCAAGATGGCCAAGAGCAGTTACTATGTACCCGACCTGAATGTCTATTTCTCTACCGACCGACAAAATTGGTCACTGGTCAAAGACTATGTGAGCAACGACTTCGACCGCACCACAATAGGCTATAGCGGCCAGTGCCGATACACCGAAATGACGCTCGACACGTTTGAGCCTGGCGTGGGATATATCATGTTTGAAGGTTATGGCGTAGCGCTGGACGATATCAGTGGATTCACCGTGGTGCCCGTTGAGCACGACTGGATGATTACCGACGAAACTCTCCCCACCCAAGGCGAGATAGGTACCGAGGCCACTGCACAAATTAAGTTGCAGAATTATGGCCCGGAAGAAGAGGCTGGCTCCTACACCGCCGAATTGCTCCTGAATGGGCAGGTTGTGGCCACCGCGCAAGCCGTGACCATGGCGGCCGGTGCCGAGACCACCTTCGACTTTGTATTCACTCCTCAAGAAGAAGGAACATTCACCATTGTGGCCCGCGTGAGCAAGGGCGACTATGTGGTGGAATCGACTCAAGGCACCATCATCGTTACTGAAAAAGTGCTGTCGAATCATGTGGCTGTAGGCGATTCCACAACCAACAGCACCATCACCGGCGGTGCCCCGGTCGATCCCTCGGCCATGTATCAGGTGTCGGAAATCATCTATCCCGCCAGCAAAATTGATTTGCCCGGCGGCACCAAGATTACCCGCATCGCTTTCAAGGGACGCAATACCGGAAATGCCGGCGTGGCCCACATCCAGGCATGGATTGAAAACACCACCGATGCCACTGTGAGCAACAACGCCATTCATCCCACCGACGCCATGACACCCATCATGGACAAGGACTATACCTTCTTACCCGGCGGAGCAGCCGGCATGACACCCACACACGCCGAGATGCTGGTCATAGACTTGGCCGAACCTTTCGTTTACGATGGCACCAACCTGCGCCTGCGTTTCCACTCGGTGCGCTCGACATCGTGCTCGGTGCGCTACCAGTATGACGACGAAGCCGGTGTGGCTGTCCAGCAGACCAACTGGAAAGATGAGTTCAACTATTTCCTGAACTGTGAAGTGCCGGTGATGTATCTCGACATCGAGCGTGTGGCAGAAACAATCGCAGGCGATGTGACAGGCGACGGCAAGGTGGATGTGGCCGATGTGAACGCGGTGATCAACATCATTCTCAAGACCAAGACTGTGGATGATTATCCTGGTTTGGCCGACGTTGACAACGACGGCAAGGTGGATGTGAGCGATGTGAACGTCATCATCAACATCATCTTGAAACTCAATTAAACAATAAGACTGAAACTAATCTAAAATTAAATAGACAACATGAGAAAATTAACTGCATTGTGCCTGGTGCTGCTGTCGTCGCTGGCAGTGACCGCCGTGGCTCAGATGAAAGCACCTTATCAGGTGAAGGTGATTTGCGGTGTGGTCAAGAGCGACTCATGGCTTTCGACCAACACGCAAGAAGGTATCTATGAAATGGACTTGGCCACAGGAGCGCTCACCAAGCTCACCGAGGGCAAGGACGTGTTTCAGGCCCCTCTAGGCGGAGCCGTTTATGAGAACGGAACCATGAAAGGTATCCACTTCAAGACGGTGTGGGACGCCTTTGACCAGGCTAATACCTACATTCTCTATCACGTGGAATATGACATGGAAACGTGGACACGCACCTTCGAGAAGACGCTGGGCGACATGGACCGCAACTATATTTCCAGTTGCGGACTGGCCCGCAACATGACCACGGGCGTGAACTACGGCATTTTCTACAACTTCAACATGAGCTGGCAGGTGGTGAACCGCAAGCTAGCTACCATCGACTTCTCCACGCCGGTTCCCACTCGTGGCATCTTGGGTACTGTTACCACCCCTATGGCGGCTATAGCTTGTGATAAAAACGGAATCCTGTATGGCGTGGGACAAGACGGTTTCCTCTATGCCATCAGCACAGCACCTGCCGAGAGCGAGGTGGAGGTGATGCCACTGGGTGACCTGGGCGTGGAAAACATTTCCACTAATCCCAGCAGCATGGTTTACAACCAGTTCACAGGCAAGTTCCTGTGGAGCGTGGTGCTGAACACCGGCAAGAGCTACCTCTATGAAATCGACCCAACTATCGGACAGGTGGCCGCCACTCAACTCATGCAGGTGCCCGACAACGCCTACCTGGTGAATATGTTCATTCCCGACCCGGTGACTGCCAACGACGCGCCTGCCGCTGTTACCGACCTGGCTGCCCACTTCGAAGGCACTTCCACAACGGGAACCGTCACATTCACGGCTCCCACGACCACTTACACCGGCGACGAGCTGACCGGCATGCTCACCTACACGGTGACAGCCAATGGCCAGACGGTAGCTACCGGAGAAGTGGAGGCTGGCGCACAGGCTACTGCCGATGTGACCGTGCCCGCAGGCGATGTGACTATCGTAGTGACAGTTGCCAATGAGGCCGGAACCAGCCCCGAAGCCAAGATTGACGTTTATGCCGGTCCCGACCGTCCGTTGGCTCCCCAAAATGTGACCTTCGACTATAATCCGGTCGACAAGGTGTCTATGCTCTCGTGGAATGCTCCCGCACTGGGCGAGCATGCCACCGAACTGGTGCCCGAAGAACTGGTTTACAACGTCTATCTCATGCCCGAGGGCACGCAAGTGGCCGAAGCCGTGAGCGAAACCGCCCTGGAGTTGCCATTTGACCCCGAGACACTGGCTCTGTATTACTATAAGGTAGAAGCCGTGAATGCCGGCATGACCGGCGAGGCAGGCCTGTCTAACCGCGCTGTGGTGGGCCCGGCACTGGATGTGCCCTATGTGCAGAACTTTACATCGGCTTCCAGTTTCGACCTGCTCACGGTGCTCGACCGCAACGAAGACAACAATACCTGGGTGTGGGAGAAAAACTTCGGTAGCAACACCGGCCGTGCTTACATGGGCGCTACCAACGATGACACTAACGACGACTGGCTGCTCTCGCCGCCCATCAACCTGAAGAAGGGTGCCACCTATCGCCTCACCTTTGATGCCAACTGCTATACGGCAGCCAATGTGTGCTATCTCGACGCCGCCTATGGCGAGGGCCTGCGCCCCGAGAGCTACACGGCTGTGATGGATCGCCTGACACTGGCTACGCCGGTAACCGATACCTATACCTCTAACGACATCGTGCCCGAGCGCTCGGGAGTGTATTACTTCGGTTTCCACGATGTGTCGCTGCCCCACTATGGCGCATTGCTGCTCAAGAATTTCTCCATTACCATGGTTAAGGATGCTCCGGCTCTGGTCGACGGCGACGTGACCGGCGACGGCAAAGTGGACGTTGAAGACGTGAATGCAGTGATCAACATCATCCTCAAGCTCAGCGCCGTGACCGACTATCCCGGTAATGCCGATGTGAAGGCCGACGACAAAATAGACGTTGAGGATGTAAACGCCATCATCAACCGTATCCTAAAAGTTTAATTCAGAATTATAGCTTTTTGACTCGGTAAGCTCAGAAAACACTGAGAAACAATCGGGGCTGCGCATTCTGCACGAGAGTGGCGCAGCCCTGTTGCTTAGGTGAGAAGACATTTCTCGTTTTACAACAATGTCATGAATTGCATCAGCAAAAGTGCAATGTTAATCTTGTGAAAAAAAATTGTGGGGGTCAATAATTATTCGTATCTTTGCGAAACTTAACTAATAACTTAATTTCAAACTTTAAAATAATGGCAAAAATTAGAGGTGCTGTAACAGTCAACACCGAGCATTGCAAGGGTTGCAACCTTTGCGTTGTGGCGTGCCCGTGCGACGTGCTCGCGTTGATGCAGAAAGAAGTGAACGATCGCGGATACCATTTTGCCTACATGGCAAATCCCGACAAGTGTATTGGATGTCAGAGCTGCGCTCTGGTGTGTCCCGACGCCTGTATCGAGGTCTATCGCGTGGTAGAGAAGTAAAACGTCGTGTGACACTTCAGCGACAAGTCTATTAACTGATTAATCCCTTAAAAAAACTTTTAACTACAATGAATGATAAAGTATTGTTGATGAAGGGTAATGAAGCACTGGCAATGGCGGCTATCCGCTACGGTGCCGACGGCTATTTCGGCTATCCCATTACCCCGCAGTCGGAGGTGCTCGAAAAACTCGAGGAGGAAATGCCCTGGGAGACCACCGGTATGGTTGTGCTCCAGGCCGAGAGCGAAGTGGCCGCTATCAATATGGTATATGCCGGTGCTTCGTGCGGTAAAGCCGTGTTTACTTCCACTTCCAGCCCCGGTTTCAGCCTGATGCAGGAAGGAATGAGTTATATGTGCGCCAGCGAGGTGCCTGCACTCGTGATCAACGTGATGCGTGGCGGCCCCGGTCTGGGTACAATTCACCCCTCACAGGCCGACTACTTCCAGGCTTGCAAGGGTGGTGGTCATGGCGACTATCATCCCATCGTGCTTGCTCCCGCCAGCGTGCAGGAAATGGCCGACTTCGTGGCTCTGGGTTGGGACCTGGCCTTCAAGTATCGTGCCGTGTCGCTCATCCTGGCCGACGGTCTGGTGGGTCAGATGATGGAAAAGGTGATCCTGCCCGAGCAGCGTCCGCGCCGCACCGAGGAGGAAATCCGCAAGCAGTGCCCGTGGGCTGTGATGGGCCGCAAGGACATGCGTCCGAAGAACATCATCACCTCGCTGGAACTTGACGACGATAAGATGGAAGCCAACAACCACCGCTTCCAGGCTACCTATCGCGAAATCGAAAAGAACGAGGTGCGCTTTGAACTGGTCGACACCGATGATTGCGACTACCTGATCGTGGCCTTCGGCTCGATGGCCCGCATTGCCATGAAGACCATGGAGATGGCCCGCGAAGAGGGCATCAAGGTGGGTTTGGTGCGCCCCATCACGCTGTGGCCGTTCCCCGTGAAGCCCATCGCCGAAATCGGACAGCGCGTCAAGGGCATTCTCGTGCCCGAACTTGCCGCCGGCCAGCTCATCGAAGACGTGAAGCTTGCCGTAGAGTGCAAGGTGCCCGTGGCACACTTCGATCGCCTGGGTGGTAACGTGCCCTCGCCCGATGAGATTCTTAACGCATTGAAGAAAGAACTGATTAACGCTTGATGACCACTATGGAAAATAACGATATTATCAAACTGGAGAACCGGGTTTACAAACGCCCGTCGTTGCTCAACGAAGCTCACATGCACTATTGCCCCGGCTGTAGCCATGGTGTGGTGCACAAACTCGTTGCCGAGGTCATCGAAGAACTCGGTCTGCAAGAACGTGCCATCGGCGTGTCGCCCGTGGGCTGCGCCGTGTTTGCTTATAACTACATCGACATCGACTGGCTCGAGGCTGCTCACGGCCGCGCAACGGCTATGGCCACCGCCGCCAAGCGCCTCATGCCCGACAAGCTGGTGTTCACCTATCAGGGCGACGGCGACTTTGCTGCTATCGGTACCTGCGAGAGCATCCACAGCTGCAACCGCGGCGAGAGCATTGCCATCATCTTCATCAACAATGCCATCTATGGCATGACCGGTGGACAGATGGCTCCCACCACGCTGCTGGGCCAGAAGACCGCTACTTGCCCCTACGGCCGCCGTGCCGACCTGAACGGATATCCCCTGTCGATCACTCCGCTGCTGGCTCAACTCGACGGCACGCGCTATGTGACTCGCCAGAGCGTGCACACCCCCGCCAACGTGCGCAAGACCAAGGCTGCCATCAAGAAGGCGTTCCTCAACTCCATGGAGGGCAAGGGAACTTCGGTGGTGGAAGTGGTGAGCACTTGCAACACTGGCTGGAAACTCACGCCCGAAAAGGCTAACAAGTGGATGGAAGAGAATATGTTTGCCAAGTATCCTCTGGGAGACTTGAAAGATGTTGACGCTAAAAACGAATAAACAGATGAAAGCAGAAATTATCATAGCCGGTTTCGGCGGACAAGGTGTCCTCTCGATGGGTAAGACCCTGGCCTACTCGGGCCTGATGGAGGATAAGGAAGTGACTTGGTTGCCCAGCTACGGACCCGAACAGCGCGGTGGAACGGCCAACGTGACCGTAATCCTGAGCGACGAGCGCATCAGCTCGCCCACGCTCGATGCCTACGACATGGCCGTAGTGCTCAACCAGCAGAGTCTCGACAAGTTTGAAAGCAAGGTGAAGCCCGGCGGCGCACTCATCTACGACAGCTACGGCATCCACCAGCCTCCCACGCGCACCGATATCAAAGTGTATCGCATCGACGCTACCGAGGCTACTATCGAGATGAACAACAGCAAGACGTTCAACATGATTGTGCTGGGTGCCATCCTCAAGGTGAACCCCATGGTCACCATCGAGAGCGTGCTCAAGGGTCTCAAGAAGACTCTGCCCGAGCGCCACTGGCACTTGCTGCCCCTCAACGAGGAAGCTCTCAAGAAGGGCATGACACTGATTAAATAAAACACTTACAACTGAGAGAAAATCAGGTTAATAAATAAATTTTATATTCGGTGCCGCGGCTTGTGAAAGTCGCGGCACTTTTTTTAACGAGAGTTCGACGGAATTACCTTCGATAAATCTAGCATGATGACACACTCTCATAAAAAAACAGGAGCCTTGCCCCCCGCATCGGGGCAAGGCTCCTGCCACCTGACTTCGTCACTTTTTTCAAGAAGGAAAAGTATTAATTTGTAATTGCCTATTAAACAAATTGTTGTAATTTTGCATACCCTGTTTTTGGGGTATGCGAAAGTTTTTTTAACTATATTCATAAAGAAGATACATAATCGGTCGGGCAGTGTAAGTGTGATAGTAGCAGAAAAGAATAAAGGCAAGTATACTAAACTGGCAACTATCGGCATCGCCAGGGATGAAAGCGAGGTTGATGAGTTGATGGATCGTGGCCGT